>JAZOON010000023.1:0-13543 GCA_045655045.1 Eubacteriales bacterium
TGAGCCTTCTTAAGAGCATCCTCGAAGGACGCGCCGTTATCTCTCATAGAGGTGAGTATATAGTTGGTAGTTCCGTTGAGGATACCGCTTATTTTGTTTACCTTGTTAGAGGACAGATCGTTTATAAGAGGTCTGATTATCGGTATACCGCCGCCAACGCTCGCTTCAAACAAATATCTTACGCCGTTTTCCTTTGCAAGACGGCAAAGCTCAACGCCGAACGTTGATACTACCTCTTTATTCGAGGTTACTACGTTTTTACCCGCCGCAAGGCACGCCTTTGTGAAATCGTACGCGGGATGTGAGCCGCCCATCATCTCGGCTACCACGCTTACCTCGGGATCGTTAAGTATAGTATTGAAATCGTGAACGATACGGTCACCGAAGGGACTGTCGGGGAACTCGCGAAGGTCGAGAATATACTTTATGTTATATTCACATCCAAGTCGTTTTTCAATAAGAGCTTTATTTTCAGTAAGGACCTCTGCCGTGCCGCTTCCGACAACGCCGAAGCCCAAAAGAGCAATATTTATCATTGTTTTTACCTCTCAAAAAAGTGTATACTAATATAATACCACATTTTTCTTGAAAATGCAAATAAATATTGAAAAAAAACGAAAAATATGGTAAAATATTTTATAGGAGACAAAAAACATCTGATCGGAGGCGATTTTTAAATGAGTTCGGCTATTGGAAGCATAAATAACGTAAAAATATTCGTGCTTTATTTGATGAAAAACGTAAATTATCCACTTGATTTTTTTACGATAAACGATATAGTGATGCAAACGGATTACGTTATGTATCTTGATTTTGCGGTGGCGTTCAATTCCTTGCTCGACGCAAATCTTATTGAGAAGATAGAAGAGGACGGAGAAGAGAAGTACAGAGTCACGCCTAACGGCGAGGTCGTTGCAAACGAGCTTAAGAGTGATATACTTTCGAGTATTCTTGATAAATCTCTCGCAGCGGCGCTGAGGTATCTTGATTTCAAAAAAAGAGGAGTTACACTCAATTTTGATATTGAGGAGACGGAGGACGGAAAGTATAAGATCGAAACGAGCTTCGTCGAGGGTGGGAAGCAAATGTTTTCGCAAATGATAATCGTTGACTCGCTTGACAGAGCAAAAAGAATGAAGCAAAATTTCTATGAACGTCCCGAGGCGTTGTACCGAGGAGTGCTTGCGCTTCTCTCGGGAAACGTAAATTATATATTTGATTGAGATATCCCCACAGCCTTTTTACCGCAGGTTGTGGGGATATTTGACAAAAAAGTAACTTTTTTTCTGTATGTTTTAACCACAACTTCGATTTTAGTCGATTTTTTACAAAAGTTTTTTTAAAAACCCCCTTGACATTATATAAATTAATGGTATAATAGTATTATGGAAATTGTTATACCTATGCAGTACGCTCACGGAGGAATAATGGGAAACAACTCTAATAATGCCGCAATAATAAGGATTATCTCTGAGTTCCGAAACGGTGATGAGAACGCTTTTTTGGAGTTGTTTTTAAAATACAAGCCTCTTATCGAAAGCTCTGTTGCGAGTATCACCTCGGACGAGCAATACGGTATATATGCAGAAGATCTTTTTCAGGAGGCTGCAATGGTATTTTGTAATTCCGTGATGACTTATGACATTGAGCAGCATGAGGTTGAGTTCGGACTTTACGCGAAGATATGTATATCCAATGCCTTGATCTCGCAAGTCAGGCGTCTCCAAAAAAGAAGCGCTGAGCATTTTTCGGATACGTCGGACGAAGAGTTGTTTGCCCACGATTCGGAAGACCCAGCCGTTAGAATATTGGAGCAGGAACGCCTACGTTCACTTTATTCGGTCATAAGAGGAAGTCTTTCCAAGCTTGAATACGATATATGGCAGATGTATGTTTCGGGAAGAACCGCAAAGCAGATAGGAACGCTGATAGGGAAAGACGAGAGAGCCGTAAATAACGCCATATACAGAATAAGGAAAAAGCTAAGAGCTTTGCTCCATAATAACAATTGAATGATACGGGAAACCGAATCAGATAAAGCTCGTCCGCAGAGTTGTCCATAACTGACGGAGAAGAGCCAAATTTCATAACTACAAAGCGAGGTAAAAACCAATGAACGAAGAAGTAAAAGTCGAGATGGAGAACGAGGAGTTTGTTGACGAGACTCTTGTATGCAAGGAGTGCGGCAACGAGTTCGTTTTCACAGCCGGTGAGCAGAAGTTCTACAAGGAAAAGGGCTTTATGAACAAGCCTAAGAGCTGCAAGGCATGCCGTGATGCGAAGAAGAATGCAGGTAAGGCTGCTCGTGAATACTTCACTACAACTTGTGCAAAGTGCGGCGGCGAGGCAAAGGTTATATTCCAGCCCTCCAACGACAGACCTGTTTACTGCAGCGCTTGTTTCGAAGAAATCAAGAACGCAAACAACTGATTTTATTCGCCGCGCGGTGATAACCGCGTGGCGTTAAGAAATACATAAAAATGCGAGCTTATGGACGGCTCGCATTTTTTGTTGCTAGCACATTTGGTTAAAATTAACAAAAAAATGCTGTTTTTTTCTACGGTCGCCATTTATAAAATACAATAAAATGACTTGAAAAATACGTTAAGATATTGTATAATAAATAAAGAGTTTTGATGCTTTGGACAGATTGCGTCCATCATAATATACTATTATTTTTATCCCGCGGTTGCGCGGAGAAGGAGGACATACCTATGGCTATGGTAGAAACCAAAAAAATCAGAAACGTTGCATTGCTCGGACACGGAGGAAGCGGAAAGACTTCTCTTGCTGAAGCTATGCTTTACATAACGGGGGCAACGGACCGTCTCGGAAAGATAGCGGACGGAAATACCGTATCCGACTATGACGCTGAGGAAACCAAGAGAGGCTTTTCTCTTTCAACGTCATTACTCAATACGACGTGGAAGGACTGTAAGATAAACGTTCTTGATACCCCGGGATATCTCGATTTCGTAGGCGAGGTAAATCAGGCGCTCAGAGTTGCTGACAGCGCGGTGATCGTCGTTGACGGTAAGGCGGGTATTGAGATAGGAACGGAGCTTGCTTGGAGCTATGCGGATGCCGCAAAGCTTCCCAGAGCCTTCTTTATAAATAAGTTTGACGATAACGACGCGAGATTTGCAAGAGTTCTTGATGCTCTGCACGTTACCTTTGGAAAGCACGTTTGTCCTTTGACTATTCCTATGGTCAAGGACGGAGTTGTAAAGGGATGTATCGACCTTATAGACGAGACTGCGCACGTATTTGACGATAACGGACGTCACAGCGTTGAGATCATTCCCGAGGAGTCCAAGGAGGCGGTAGAGAAATACCGTGATATGCTTATGGAAGCCGTTGCAAGTACTGACGAGGATCTGATGATGAAGTACTTTGAGGGCGAAGAGATAACCCATATGGAGGCAATAAACGCAGTCCACGAGGGAATCATTCACGGTGAGATAGTTCCCGTATTCTGCGGCGCGGCTACCAAGCTTTGGGGCGTATGGACTATGCTTGATAAGATAACCGAGTCCTTCCCCAGACATACCGCGAAGAAAAATGAGGTTCTCGACGACGGCGGTGAGGTTGAGATTACTCCCGAGGGAGCGCCCTCGCTCTTCGTATTCAAGACGGTCGCGGATCCGTTCGTTGGAAAGATGTCCTTCTTTAAGGTTATGACGGGTACGGTCAAGCGCGATCTGCTTATGCAGAACAATACCACGGGTGAGAGCGAAAAGCTTGCGCACATTTACGTTATGAACGGCAAAAAGCAGGTCGAGGTAGACGAGCTGTGCTGCGGTGATATCGGTATGGTCGCAAAGCTTTCGAGCACCAATACGAACGATACCCTTACTTGGAACAAGGAGATGAAGTATTCTTCTATCGTATATCCCACGTCTTACTATACCAAGGCAATGGTTCCCGTTTCCGCAAAGGACGAGGGCAAGATATCGCAGAGTATCGTTAAGATGCTTGAAGAGGATCTTACGCTTAAGTATGAGAATAACGCAGAGACTAAGCAGATGCTCGTTTCGGGACTTGGAGATATGCACCTTGCGGTTCTTGCGGCAAAGATGAAGAACAGATTTGGTGTCAGCGTTGCCTTTGAAGAGCCGAAGATCGCTTATCGCGAGAAGATAACCAAGAGAGCAGACGTAGAAGGTAAGCATAAGAAGCAGAACGGCGGCTCGGGACAGTACGGACACGTTAAGATCCGCTTTGCACCCGCTGAAGGCGACGGACTTACGTTTACGGTATCCGTTGTTGGCGGAACAGTTCCGAAGAATTTCTATCCCGCAGTTGAAAAGGGACTTCAGGATTCAATGGTTAAGGGTGTTGCGGGCTTCCCGCTCGTAGGTCTTGCGGCTGACCTTTACGATGGCTCTTATCACGACGTTGACTCCGACGAAATGTCCTTTAAGATGGCGGCAAGTCTCGCTTATAAGAAGTGTCTTGAGCAGGCAGCTCCCGTTCTCCTTGAGCCTGTCGGAGACCTTGATATAGTTATTCCCGATTCTCTCGTGGGCGACGTTATGGGCGACCTTAATAAGAGACGCGCAGCGGTTATGGGAATGGATCCCGCAGAGGGCAAGAAGGGCTATACCGTAGTACACGCGATAGCGCCCAAGGCAGAGCTTGCGGAATATCCGATAGCACTCCGCGCTATGACGCAGGGCAGAGGATATTTTGAATATGCTGTAAACGGATATGATACCGTTCCGTCAAATATCGCCGCTAAAATAGTTGAAAATTATAAAAACGCTAATTCATAATACAAAAAATGGCTGTTGCCCCTAGGTGCATCAGCCATTTTTTTAAATAGTTCCCGTGATTACGTATTCAACTACACCGGGAGTTACTATCACCTCACCCGTTACGGGATCGCGGGTGAATATCGCAGCGGGTACGGTATCAGCGGCTATGCCCGTAGCGGGAACAGTGAGTGTTCCGCCAACGTAGGTATAATCAGTGCCTGAAAGAAGTACTCCGTTACGTGAAACGGTTATGTTGGTAGGCGCAGGCACAAACGTATCGGTAAGCTGAACATTTTCAGCGGCAATATTTCCGTAGTTATAAATTCTTATGGTATACGTTACCGTATCTCCGCAAATAACGGGATTTGGAGACATAGTCTTTACTACCTCAACTTCCGCCGCGTCAGCAACTGTTACCGTAGCGGATGCAGTACCGCTCGCACAATCCGAATCGCTTGTAAGCTCGGCGATATTCGTTATAATAGAACCTGAGGTGAGGTCTGCAAACTGATTGGGGATCGCGTTGTAAATTATATTTGCAGTGCTTCCCGCCGCAAGTGACGGAATATTGAACGTTACGCTTCCCGCAACGGATGTGTCCGTTGTAAGCTGAGCGCTTGCGTCCTGACCGTTAATAAGCAAAAGCGCGGGGGCTACGAATGTTAGCGGAGTCAGCTCCGTCGCTCCTGATGTATATGTTCCGAGATCGTCCGTCACGGTGATGCTTGATATTGCGGAGGCTGAGTTGTTTGCAATCGATACGACGTACGTTATCGAAGAATCAGCGGTATACGTGTTGCCGAGAGTCGTTTTTGAAAAGCTAAGCGAAGAGTCGAGCTCTATCTCGGCAAGATTAGAAACCTTCGTTGCGGCTACGCCGCCTGACGTATAGGTTACGGTGGCGAAATTTTCTATAATTGGCATAATTATCTCCTTATAAATTATGATAAAGGTAGGAGCAGAGCTCCTACCTTTATCATATGAAAGAAGGTATAAAAATGTCAGAGCATGTCGGCAGATATTGTTAATTCTCGCGGTTCGATATCAAACAGACGCGCCGCGTGAGTTGAATATATCGCAATACGAGAGGGGGCTTTACCGAAAAGTCTTTTCACGGCTTCCGCGTAATAGGATAGCTGAAGACCGTGCAAGCCGTTCATTTTTTTCTCGGCGAGCGAGCAGTCGTTAAGCTCGGCGGCACTCAGTCTGTCCGTTTTGTAGTCGTAAAGCTCAACCGAGCCGTCGTCATTGACGAGAATGAGGTCAATAACTCCCTGAACGGCTATTTTTTCGTCCTTTATCTGCTCGCGCAGGGCGTCGTCCACTGTGAAAAGAGCGCTTGGCAGAAGTATGTTGAAGCGTTGCTCCCTGATGACTCTTTTACAGGAGATAATGCGCCTGATAAAATCGCCCGAAAGCATTTTTTGTAATTCATCCCTGTAGATCATTTCTGCATATGAGCTGGGTATAAAGCCCTTGACTATGAGCATATCCACGGTTTTGTCAATGCCGTGCTCAAGCGCATATTCAAAGTCGCAGAACTGAAGAAAATGGTGCGTCGCAGTACCTTTTTCTGCGGAGCTTGCTCTTTGCGGCTTATCAAGGAAAAAGTCGGGGACCGACGGCTTTTTCTCGGTGTCGAATATAGCAACGGACGACTCGCTTTCGTCAAGAATGTCGGGGGAAAGCTTGGATACGGACAGCTTGGCGGGGATCCTTCTGAGCGCGGAATAAGGATATTTAAAGGAGAAGCTCTCCTTTAATTTATCGTAAAGCTCCCGATTGTACCCACTATCCTGACCGTCAGGCGTACCGATTGCGCTTCGCTCGTATTTTGGCAGACCGTCCGTCGCAAAGGTGTCAAGATGAGCGTATGAGATATTGCCGTCGCTGAAGAATACGGGCAGAACCCAATCCATAAAGCTTGTAGCGGATAACAACGTATGATCGCACTTGAATTGCGCCTTGTAGCTCGCCGAATTGATCGCGGTGGATAGCAAGGACTTTCCGTAATATCCTGTAACGAAAAGCTGCTCCTTGGCTCTGGTAAGCGCAACGTAAAGCACGCGCATTTCTTCCTCAATACCTTTGATCTTGCTGTAGAGGTCGATGATCTTTTTTAAAGGAGAGGTGTATCTTGCAAATCCCGTTTTATCGGGGATCGACATAGCCATGCCCACGCCGTATTCAAAAGAATAGCTCTGCGCATTTTTCAGGCACACGAATTCTCCCGCGCACCCAACAACGAAGCAGATAGGAAATTCAAGTCCTTTAGAACTGTGTATCGTGGATAGCTTGACACAGCTTTCAGACGCGTCGTCGTTTTTGACCTTCAGCGTCTTTCCGTTTTCAACCAAGGTATTTATAAATTCTATAAAGTTGTAAAGCCCCTTGAACGAGCCTGCCTCAAACGTTCTCGCATATTCGTAGAGCGTTTGCAGATTTCCGCCCTCTCCCATATCGTTTTTGTCGGAAACGAGTCCCGACGCGACAAAACGCTCCGAGGCAAAAATTTTTCGCAGAAATTTGTCTATAGGCATAGATACGGATACGCAACGCCACTCTTCGAGTAAGTTTCTGAAATCACGGCACTTGTTCCCCAGAACGGTATCCTCGTCCGCGCAAAGGCAGAGCTTATCGTACAGAGAGAAGGACCTGTCGGCGCGGTCGTTTATGAGCATAAGGTCAGTAAGCGTAAAACCGAAAATGGGAGAACGGAGCGCGCCCGCAAGATGAACGTCGCGTTGGGGATTGTCAATGGCGTTGAGTATACAAAGCGTCATAACTACGTCGGGGTTCTGGAAATACTGAGAAGCATCGGAGTTCGTAGTTTGTATGCCGTATTTCGAAAGCGCGTTTGTGATCGCGAATGCCGCGGCGTGGGTTTTGTAAATTACCGCGATATCGCAAGGTCTTATACGTTCTCCGTCAAGACGTCTGCCGTCGCGGATAAGGCTGTGAACACTTTGCGCCACGTACTCGGCTTCAGCCTCGTCGGGGGACGGGATCGGATTTCCGCCCTCATCCTCCTTGGGCATAGACTGCTTGGGCTTCGCAAAAATCGCAACGGTTATATCGGGTCCCTCGGGGGTATCCTTTTTCACCTCGGGAAAAACCAGATCGTCTGCAGAGGTATACCCTATACTGTCCTTGCAAGCTCTGAAAATATCACCGCAAATAAGGTTGGTGAAATCGATTATCTTCTCGGTACATCTGAAATTTTCAGACATATAGATCGTCTCGCAATCCGAGGCTTCGGCTGCCGCCGTTCCGTGAGTGGGAAATTTTACTCTGTAGTCCGCGAAAAGCTGGGGCTTTGCGTCTCGGAAACGGTAGATGCTTTGCTTTATATCACCAACCATAAATCTGTTGGTGGGAGTGCAGATAGATGAGAAAATAAGATCCTGTAC
This sequence comes from Eubacteriales bacterium, assembly GCA_045655045.1. Classification (GTDB taxonomy): domain Bacteria; phylum Bacillota; class Clostridia; order Oscillospirales; family CAG-272; genus HGM12713. Next base: position 8,168 of record JAZOON010000023.1, read on the forward strand.
GGGGTCAACGTCCTGATATTCGTCTATGTATATATCCGAATACTGCTCGGACACGGTCTTTGCGTATTCCGAGGGAGTTTTGTCCTCATTTACGAAAAGACGGTAAGCGTATCGCTTGATATCCGCAAGCTCAAGGATATTTCTGCGAGCCTTTTCTTCAAGGTATCTTCTTTCAAATTCCGATAAGACTCGGTGGAAAATATTCAAGATAAAGGACGTGTCCTCAAAGAAACGCTTGAAGTCGCTTTGAGAATAGCAGAAAAATTCCTTGGTCAATTTTTCAACGGTGGTCTTAAAGTCCTTTCGGAAGGCTTGACAGTATGCGCTGAGGTCGGTGGCAAACTCCTTTTTGAGAGATCCGATGCTTCCGAACGCGTATTCATTAAGCGTTCGGCTTATGGACGTGTAATCGTTCGGAGACGTTTTTTTCTCAAGGGCATTGAGTACCTTAAGACAAAACGCCCTGTCCCTGATAAGCGAGTCGCCGTATGCCTTGGAAAGCTTCTCGTCAAAAGGCAGCTCCTTGTCGATAAGCCTTTCGTATTCCTTGAAGAAGGCATCAAAAACTGAAACGGAGTAGTCAACGACTATCCTTCCGTATAAGGTATCAAGGAAATCACAGCTTGAATATTCCTTCGTTTGATCGGCACATATTTTAAGATATTCCACGCCCTCGGGAATGGTTCGGAGCTTCCTTTCGTAAAGAGATATAAATAATTGACCGATCTGCTCGTCGTCGGTATCCTTTACGTTTTCAAAGCATTCGCATAGGGTAGGGAAATCCGCATCGTTGTCGTAAAAGTAATTTACAACGTCCTTTGCAACGTCCTTGGCAATAAGCACGGTTTCCGTCTCGTCTGCTATTCTGAACGAGGAAGAAAGACCGAGTGAGGCAAAATTTTGCTTCACGGAGTTGAGATAAAAGGAGTCGATCGTGCTTATCTTTGCGCTGACAAGCTTTATAAGCTGATTTGACAGATGCGTGTTTGTCGGATCCTTCGCGAGCGCCTCATTGATAGCCGACGTTATTTTGGTTTTCAGGTCGCTTGCAGACGCTCTCGTGAAGGTAACGATAAGCATTTTTGAGATGTCCGCGCCTTCTTCCGTTATAGAGCGTATTATTCTTTCGGTAAGCGTCGTGGTCTTACCTGAGCCTGCGGCAGCGCTGAGAAGGAGAGTTTTATTTCTTGTTTCAATAGCCGTTCTTTGAGCGGGTGTCCAATTAGCCATATCACCGTCTCCTTCCAAAATCATTTTTTCTGCATATCTGCTTGTAATTGCAGTATGCGCACGGGTCACTCTTTATAGGATACATAGGCTGAGTGTCGGCGCAACCGCTATAGATACTCTCTCCGATTTCCGTAAGAGTTGAATATATCTGCGCGTAAAGGGCTTCAAAATCCTCACTTGACATCAAAGCCTTGCCCACGTATTCGCCGTTCTTGCTTTCTATCCCCAGAAGTATCTCACTTGAGTTAGAATGACTCATAGCGCGGAGCACGCTTTCGTCGTTAAGTATAATGCCGCTTCGGGCGATACTTTGCTTTGCGTTGTCAAGCACAGTCTCGTCGGATACGGAATAGTCGTTGAGCGTCTGCTTTACCATATGCGAGGAGAGATAAACGACACCCGCGCGGACGGGCGTGTCACCGTTCTCAAGACCCGTGCTGTATCTGAACGCATTTCCCGGCTCTCTGCATATTGCAAATAAATACAAGAGCATCTGCATATTTATACCGCAAGCAACGTCGTCAAGAGAAAATTCCTTTTTGCCCGATTTGTAGTCAAGTATTCGTACGTATACCTTTCCGTCCTTTTTCCATACGTCAACTCTGTCAACGCTTCCTGTAAGCATAATTGACGCTCCGTTTGAAAGGGATACGTTTGGGGCGGTTGCCGTTTCGCCGCCTTTGCCTATTCCGTACTCAAAGAATGCAGGACGAAAATCACTGTCAACAAATTCGTTTATCGTGTTTTCAACGATAAGAATTGAAAGCCTTTGGAGCTTTTCGTAAAGATACTCCATTCTTTTGGTGTTGTATGACGTGTCCGTCACGAGCTTGTCTATGTATTCCGCGACGATATCCCGCATTTTTTCTCGTATTTCCTCATCACTCGGAACGCGAAGCTCCTCGTCATCGGGAATTACGAATTTCACTATATTTTCCATAATATAGTGAATAAAGCTACCGAAATGGTTTGAGCTGAGGCGACCGTATTTCTTCTCTCTGAGAGAAAGCCAATAATTGGCGAAATAATTGAACGGACATCTTACGTATTTTTCAAGGCTTGAGGGGGATACGCAAAGCTTGTCCTTGAGTATGCGCTTGACAATAGTTGGCTCTATATGATCGTCCTGTGGTGTGGTTGATTCCTCGGACAGCTGAGCGACAAGCGGAATGTGGATAGCAACTGCATCCGTCGCGGCTTTTTTGTCGGCGGGAATGCTTATATTTCTGAGGTGCGCCGCGGCGCTTCTCGGTGAGCCGCAAAGGAATGAGAGGTCGTTACCGCTGAATTTGTGCGGGGTTATGCCCATAAGCGCGGCAGTTCTCCGGAAAGGAAGAGAGGGAGATCGTCTGTCACCCTTTGCCGTGGTATTTGCCGTCAGCAAAAACAGCTTTTCCAAGGGTGCTGAAAAAGCGTTTCTTATATACATCAATTCGTCGGACGCCCTTGTGTCCTCCGTGTTGCCGATAACTATGTCGAACTGCTCAAGCAACAACCTGTCGTTTGTTCCAAGAAGTCCCGTGTCGTCAACGTTTGCGGGAAATTCACCCTCGCAAAGTCCGGGTACGAATACGTATTTCGGGTTTGACGAGCGCAGCATAGATGCAGAGCCTATCGTTACCTCGTCAACGGAGGTGGGAATGGTACCGATATCCGTCTGATCAAGGACGGTTTTGAGTATCGTGTAAAAATCGTCTATTGAGGCGGGTACGTCCCGTGTTATCTCCCCGATATCCGCAAGAGTTGAGAGGATAACGTCATACAGAGAAGCAAGCTCGGCAGCCGTCTTTTTATTGCCATACGTCATTTCACGCTCCGCAAGTCGTACGGTCTTTTGGCGAAGCTCTACCTTTTCCATATAAGCGTACAGTGCGCGACACATGTCCGATATCGACTCGGAGGCATCAAGACTTATAAAGAACGCCTCAAGAGGCGCGCAAAGCTCGTTTCTTATGCGGTTTGCCGCGCGGAGTATGGCTTGTCCTCTTTCCGAAACTCTTGTCTCAAAGCCGTCGGGATTCATAGTCCAGTCGCCGAAGGTAAATCGGGAGCCTGATATGTTCCACGTGTTTATATACTCTTCAAAAAGGTCACAATCCTTCTGCGAGAAATCGCAAAGTCCCGTTTTCAAGTGGGATATAACGTCATTTTTCTGCCAATTATACCGTCTTATTTTGAGGGCGGTAAGAATAAATTTTATCGGCGGAAGAGCGCATACATCGGACTTTTCCGAGAAGTAGTAGGGTATATCGGCGTTTTCAAATGCTAATTCTATAATACCGCGATATTTTGATGAGTCGCGGGGAATAACAACTATATCACGGCATCTCGCACCTTCGGAGAGCAGCTTCAGAATATGAGATGCAATAGCCTCCGCTTCGGAATAGGCGTTGTCGCATATCTCCATAACGATATGTCCGTCAACGTCGGGAGCTTCGCCGTCGGTGCTTCCAAGAGCCCACAAATGAGAGGAAAGATAAGAAAGAGAGGGGTGAACACCTCTTTTGTCTTCGGTCAAAACGGTGTCCTCGTGACCGCCCCATTTGTCGGCGTTCTTTTTAAGAAGCTTTATCGACTCCTCAATGCTTTTCGTGCTGACGTCCTTTTTGATAAAGGGAACGGAGATCACGGTGTTCTTAGCGGAGGCGAAAATCTTTTCTATAAGCTTGTGTTCAACTCCTGTAAATGAGGTGAAAGAGTCAATATATACGTTTTTGTTTTCAAAGAAAGGGTAAGAATCGAGAACGTTGCAAAGCTTTGACAGATCATCTGCCGAATCGCTATACTTTTCGTTAACGAGCTGCGTATAGGTCCCGTAAATAGCGGATATGTCATACAGTCTGTCCGACAGAGAGGGATGTTCGTCCTTACATTCCTTTGACGCTCTGTCAAGGTCGTCCGTGGAGATTGAGGCATATTTAAGCTCGGAAACTGCGGAAAGCATACACGAAACGAAGGCGGGATCGCCCGACGCGGTTTCGGAGTACCTTTTGAGCGTCGGAGCTACCTGCTTAAGCGTGAGCCACATCATCAAATGCTTTGTCGGCTTGGTTACGTATGAATAACAAAGTCCGCCGCATTCTCTGCATATTCTGTTGTAAAGTCTTGAAAAATTAAGCACCTCAACCGTTAACTGCGCAGTCTCTGGGAGCGTCTCAAGCGTCATTCTTTCCGCCAAAACGGACTCCTGCTCGGGAACTATAAGTATAGATTGAACGCCGTTTTGAGCATCCTTGCGGATCATCTCCATTATTTCGAAGGTTTTTCCGCTGCCGTGCAAGCCGTAAATGAATTTTATCATTTTATCTCTCTTTATACTTTAATAAATTTCTGTGATATGGGAAGCGTATTTATCTATGATCTTGTTTCTCAGGGTAAAGTAATAGTATCTGCGAACGAGCAGAATATTCTCGCCGTCGTAGCGGGAAACGTAATATCCCTTTCTTGAGCCGCTAAGACCTATAGCCTTGAAGTTATAGGGAGATACTATTATTACGACGGAATTTTGCTTTTTTGCTTCTTCCTCTGCAAAGCCTGAGAAATAAGAGCCAATCTCAAAGGCACGCTCCTTGGGTGGAAAAAGCACGGTCACGTTTTTGTCTCGGATTATCTCGGTGTTTTGTCTGTTACTTTTCTTTCTTACGAAAACCGTAAGCAGCGCGAGAATGTGTGAGGTCAGAACGGTTAAAAATACAGATACGAAGAAGGCAGAGGTCGAAAGAACGAACAGAGCGGCGGTTTCAACAAGCAAGAGAAGAACAGAGGCTATTTTTATAGTGGTGGTGAAGAAGGCGTACCTTCTTATTGCGAAGATCAATCGCTTGTAGATATTGAATATGGAGGTGTGCTTGAGATTTGCGAATATAAAGGAAAAATAATTTCTTTTCGAAAACATATTTTCGTAATCGCTTCTGCGGTCAAGAGCGAGCTGATATTTTCCTCTTTTGCGACGCTTTTCGACCTTGCCGTGAAGTCCGTCGATCTCTCTTTTCAGCTCGTCTATCTCTCTGCTGAGACGTCTGTTTTCAACCGTAAGCTTACGAATATATTTTTTAGCGTCGTTCGAGGAAATTTCATAAACGCGTAAGTTTTTCTTTGCCACGTTGCCACCCCCTTCTTTGTTTTATAATTACGTATATATTTTAT
>JAZOON010000024.1:0-5004 GCA_045655045.1 Eubacteriales bacterium
TATTACAAAAAGAGCTGTCCTGTCGGACAGCCCCTCTTGGTTTTAAACTGCGTAATTTTTGTCTATTTTCTTAAGCTCGTTAAAGGTATCTATCTCGATAATATCCTCAAAGGTACACGGTCTTGCGGCAATCTTGTACTCGTCGATATAATATCCGAGAGCTACCTCATCCCAATATCTTTCCTTTCCACCCGGCGCGTTTTCAAATATTTCCTTGAGATGCGCGGAAAGTCTCTCTCCGTCAGCATCCGTCCAGTAAGAAAGTCCGTACATATGGTAACAATCTATTCCACCCACGCCAAGCTTCTTTATATACTGCGAGCTGTCGGTGAAAAAGCACCAGTCGTCAGTTCTCGAGGTAGGAACACCGAGGTAGTTCGTGCAGTACTGATATTTCGTTATAAGCTTGGGATTGTAAAGCAAGAGGTCTGCCTCAAATACGTAGCTGTTTCTTATATAATCTCTCGCAAGATATGCGGAAGATATGTTATTGCATTCGTTGTAAAGCTCGTTTTCAATAAACTTTATGGTAGGATACTTTGAAAGGAGCTGATCGAACTGCTCACCGAGATATCCTCTTACGATAACTATATCTTCAATACCTGCGGCAACTACAGCGTCAAGAAGCGAGTCTATTATTCTCTGTCCCTTTACTCTTACCAAGGGTTTGGGGGTATTAAGCGTGATAGGCACGAGTCTTGAACCGAAGCCCGCCGCAATAAATACCGCTCTTTTTACGCGATACGGCTCAAGTGCTTCTATTCCCTTCTCTGTTATCTTGCCACCACCGACAAGACCGTTTTCGCTAAGCTCTGACATTAATTTGTTGATTCCGCCAACGGATATTCCCGTATCCTTGGCTATTTCCCTTTGCGAGCTTGCGGCATCCTTGCTCTCAAGATATACCAGCACGTCAAATTGCTTTTTAGTAAGTTTCATATTAACCTCTCTTTACCTTTCTCGAAAGCGCTCTCGATTTTACCGCGCCTATGAGTGCTTTAAGAATAATGTTTACAACGAGTATCATCAAGGATACGACCGCCGCACTTTCATACTGCATCTGCGCTTCAAATTGATTTATCATAAGTGAAATAGGTCTGTTTTCTCCCGTTGCAAGGAAGGATACCGCGGAGATCGTCATCATAGAGTTTACGAAAAGATACGCAAACATCTCCGCTATAGTTCCGAAGCTCTGGGGCAAAAAGACGTCCTTAAGCATTCGGATCCTTCCAACTCCGAGTGTCTCTCCTACGGATTCAAGATTTTCATTCATCTTTCCGAACGTATTATACATCATAAGGTAAGGCGACGATATAAAGTGCGCCGTGTTGACCATTATGAGTATCACGAGCGTTCCCATAATAAAGCTTCCCTTGAACGCTATAACGTATGAAAGACCGAGAACGATACCCGGTATTGCCATAAAGGTCAGCATAAGCAGGTGAAGCAGCTTTGAAGCTCCACCTTTTGATCTTGCCGTAAGGTATGCCGTGACAAAGCCTATCACCGTACCCGAGATCGCAACAAACGTCGCTATCAACAAGGAGTTCAGCAAGAATCTTCCGCCGCCGCGTCCGTCCATAGTCTTTATAAAGTTATCAAGCGTAAAGCTCATATCCATAGGATAGCTTTTTACGAAAGCGAGTATTACGAACGCCGCTATGGGAAGGAGCGCTATTATACTTACAGTCACACAGATCGCGTACGCCGCTGCGTTCTTGCCGACAGAGCTTTTAACTCCCTCTTCCTTTTTCACGAACGCGCTCGACGCCTTGTCTTTATTGAGAACGTCGCTTATAAATGCGATTATGGCGGGAATCAGCAGCAGTATTCCGTACACGCATCCGCGTCCGAATTTCAACTGAGTTATCGCTTCCTCGTACATAAGTATCGAGACAGTCTTGGTCGTTCCGCCTATCATAAGCGGTACTCCGTAGTCGGTAACTACCATAGCGAAGGTGCTGAACGCCGCCGCGATAAGCGGCTTGCGAAGATACGGAAGAGTTATGCGCAAAAATCTCTTGCTCTTTCCGATTCCGAGTATGTCCGCCGCCTGATATACCGATCTGTCCTCGTACCGAAGAACGTCCGAAAGCATTATAAACGCTACGGGGAAGGCGTACATCACCGATCCCGTGATTATTCCCGCGGGACCGTATATAAAGCTGCTTTGTATACCCAAAAGATTATTGATTATACCGTTTCTGCCGAACAGTATTATCAGTCCCATACCGTGAGATATGGAAGGAATAAGCATGGGAAGAACGAGTATGACGTTAAAGATCCCCTTGAATTTTATATCCGTTCTTTGAATACACCAAGCAAGCGCGTACGCCATAATTATCACGATAACGGTAGCTATCGCGGTAAACAGCAAGGAATTTCCAACGGCGGGCAAAAGCTTCGGGCTTTCAAAAACGTCCTTTACGTCCTGCGCCGTGAGAACGGTGAACATCATTATTATGGGGACAACGACAAGTCCGATAAGAACTGCCGCTATAACCAGCTTGCTGACTATGCCTCCCGCAGACGGTTTTCTTCTTATAGCCTCATTCATGGCGAGTCTCCATAAATTTGCTCAGAGATTCTATTTTCGTCTGCAAATTTTCCACAACGAAATGTCTGACGTAATCGTTCGCGGGATTTGAGATTATGTTCTCGGGGGTATCTATCTGACTTATGCAGGAATTTTCCATAACGAGTATACGGTCGGACATAGCAAACGCCTCTTCTTGATCGTGGGTTATATATATCATCGTCGTTCCGTATTTTTTCTGTATGTCCTTGATTATCTTGCGAAGCTGAAGTCTTGTCGCCACGTCAAGTGCGGACATAGGCTCGTCAAAAAGCATTACCTGGGGATGAAGTATAAGCGTTCTCGCAATAGCAACTCTCTGCTGCTGTCCGCCCGAAAGCTCCCCGGGGCGCTTGTCCGCATGCTCGGATATACCGAGATTTGCCATAAGCTCCTCAGCCTTCGCGTTTATCTTTTCCTTGTAATTGGGGTTATACTCCCTGCCCTCTTTTTTCGCCGCTTTGATGTCTCTCTTAGCCTTAAGTACAGCCGCGTAGCAGATATTCTCTCTCACTGTCATATTCTCAAACAGAGCGTAGTTCTGGAATACGATTCCCATATTTCTTGCCGACGCGGGAGCGTCTGTTATATCCGTATCGTCAAGCATTACCGTTCCGCCGCTTGGGGGAAGAAGTCCTACGATTATGCGAAGAAGCGTGGTCTTGCCGCATCCCGACGGTCCGAGAATGGAGAGAAACTCTCCGTCCTTCACCTCAAAGGAAACGTCGTTGAGGGCGATAAAGTCGGGCGCGTCGTCGTAGACCTTACGAAGTCCCGTTATAGTAAGCTTGTTCTTGATCAATGATTCCATTTTTTAAGAAGCGCGTCCTTTCTCTCTGACGTATTATTGCTCATATCTCCGTATACGATATCCTTGGGGAAATTCTCAACGGAGAAGCTCTTGTCTGCAAAAAGCTTTTCGGGATAGTAAAGCTCGTTCATTTCCTCGGTTATCTCGTTTGCAAGGAACTTGAACACCTCGACTACCGCCTCGTTTTCCTCGTGTCCTGCGATTATTCCCTGTCCGTAAACGGAGTAAGGAGAGCCTTCCTCGAAGAATACAATATCAAGCTCCGCTCCCTCGTTTATCTTGGTAACAGCCTGAGACGTCATTCCAAGTCCTACGGCTACCTCTCCGCCGATAAGCGCGTTAACGGGACCTGAGCCCGAGGACGTGAAGGAAAGCACGTTCTCAGAAAGCGCGTCGAAATACTCAAGCGCCTCTTCCTCGCCCCACTCGTTCACGAGATTGAGCAAGAACATATATCCCGTTCCCGAGGATGCGGGGTTGGGCATGGAAATAAGTCCCTTGTATTTGGGATCAAGAAGATCCTTATAAGACTTGGGCGCATCAATTCCCTCTCTTTCGAGAACTGCGGGATTAATGATTATCGCTCCGCCGTTTCTTACCTCGGGCAAATAATATTTGCTCTCAACTATATCCTCTGAGAACACCGAAAAATCAACTATACCCGTAAGATCGGCAAGAGCACCGTCTGCGGCTATTGCCTGCGCATGACCATATTCAAGATCATGGGTTATATCACACGCGACATCCTTACCCGCTGCCTTTATAGCAGCTGCGTGAGAGCCGCTATCCTTGTATTCAACCGTTATTTTATAATTGGGAAACTGCTCGTTAAGTCGCTTCTGCATATACTCAACGCGATAGTCCTCGATGCTTGTGTAAATAACTATCTCTTCCTTTTTTGCGCAGCCTACGAAGCAAGCCGCAACCATTGTCAGCGCGATAACGAGCGCGAATACCTTAATGGAAAATTTCTTCATAATAAGCTCTCCTTTTTTTCTTTGAACGTTTGAGTTCATTTTCAAAAAATATTTTGCTTGATTTGAACGAAAGTCATACCAAAATATGTCCGAATTGCAACAAAAATTTACCCTGCGTTCAAGTCGCAAGGCTCGAACGGGGCATATTGAACATTTTTAGCATTTTCCGTTTTCTAAAGAATTTTACCACAAAAACATCGTTCTGTCAATACCTTTTTACAAAAAAGCGTACATTTTTTTTGCTTTTTTTGTAAAAATATTGCTTTTAGAACATAAAAAACCTTTTATCCGCACATTTCACGCTCATTAAATTAATCAAATTTGTGTTTTTTGAGCAAAAGCAACCGTTATTTCGTGCGAACATCTCACAGTGCGTCGAGGACGTCGCCCCCTACAGATTATAACAAACATATAGGTTCGCGCCGTACGTTTCGTGCGAACGTCTCGCGGACAGTCGGGGACGCCTGTCCCTACAAACTCCACCTTAAAGCTCCCCCAATGACAGCATAGAACTCGCCACCAACCTTTATCTTTATTTTCGTCAAGAAGTTTTTTGGCGCTACCTTTTTTCAAAAAAGGTAGCAAAACCGCGTCCCCGCGTCCCTCGCGTCCCCGCATCCCCGCGTCCCCCCCGCGTCCTC
>JAZOON010000025.1:0-17036 GCA_045655045.1 Eubacteriales bacterium
TCCTGTCTGTACTGAGCAAAGCCGCTCTCAAAGGCAGCGTAATGGAAGGTGAGGAATACGTTGCCGTAATTATCGGCGTTTGCGAATACCTTCTTGAGCCAATTTATCTGATCGACAGACAGGTGCTGGTCGGTCAGCGAATCTTCTCCCTTTTGTGGGTTGACCATACCAATACCGAGATATACGAACAGATCACCGCCAAATTCAACGGTATAGTCAACGGGTGTATCGCCCTTGGTAACCTTATAGGTCGTTCCGTTATCGCCCGTGGTAAATTCCTCGTTGCCGTACGTAATCACGTTATTCAACATATAACCGATATGAACCTCGGGCTCCTCTCTGTTATATCTGCGGAGAACGTCGTGATTTCCCGGAACGATGAACACGGGAGCGTCACTGTTTTCAGAAACGATATTGCTTAAGTTCTTATAATACGACTCCGTTCCCGAGCCGCCAACGTCACCCGCGATTATAAGGAAAGAAGCGTCATTTTCATTGAATACGTTCAGCACGCTTTTAAATTCAGCTTCATTGTCTCCGTTGTTGAACAGGTGCGTATCCGACGTAACGCCGAAGGAATATTTAACGTCACCCAGGGATATTCTGCGCGCCTCGGGGATAAGGTAGTGACCTATTCTCTCCCCGTTCAGCGTAAGATACAGACGGGTAGCCTTAGGCGGGATAATCACGCGCTCGGGCACGTTATAAACGAGAGTATTCTCGCCGAGCTTGAAATCGTTCGTAGTCGCAAGATAGGAATACCCATCCAGAACGCCCTTGGAATCTCCCCAATAAAGCTCGTACGGCTTATCTGTTGAGCCGTCGGGAAGCTCTACTACCACCGCGCCCTGAGCCATTCCCGCATTTGAAAGACCGAATACGTATTCGATTTCGGGAATTGCTACCGCTGAATCGGTAACCGTTTTGGGCGCGGGATAATACCCGTCCTTTACGTCCCAATTCTGCAAAAAGCCTACCGAATACTTTTGTACGTTATCTATCTCTGCCGCGGAAAGGACGGTCGTTCCCGAGTTATCCAAGGTCGATATCTTGTCACCGTTCGCGTACAGCCTGTCGGCAAGCGCGTAGCAGTCGGTAACCGAAGTTCCGCCATAAAATTCAGGATTTGAATGTCCATTTCTCGCAGCACCGGCTATATTGGCTACCGAGGAAGCCGAGGTGCTGTTAGAAACGGACGTCATAGAAACGTATCCGACGTTTACGCAGCCGCTTATTTTCAGGTTTCGTCCGTTAGCTCCGCCGATAATTCCACCCGCAACTGCGAAATGGGATGTAGCTGTATTCACGGACGATGCGGAAATATTCGCCGCGTTAAAGCAGTTTCTTACGTAGCCCGTAGGACCACCGGAAGGACTGTTCCAGTTTCCAATGATTCCACCTATTCGGGTTTGCCCTGACTTCATACTCAACGAGCCGGAAACGACGGCGATATTTTCTATGGTCATAGCCTCAGCCATATGTCCAACAACCGTACCTATGCTCGTCGTTGAGGTTACGGCATTTCCGTTAAAATAAACGTCCTCAAATATAATATTTCTGACGGTGACACCGCTGCCCGGGGTACTGAAAAGTCCCCATGTGCCTATTTCCTTCGCCTCTGTTTCGGAGCCGTAGTGCATTCCCTTGATCACGTGACCGTTTCCGTCAAGAATGCCCGCAAATGATTTAAGAGGCGTCCAATCCGCATCCGAAAGGTCTATGTCAGCCATTAACTTATAGTTTTTCGCCTTGCTTTCATCACTGTCGTCGATAGCCTCAAGCTCTGCGCGTGTCCAAATTTCCTCATACACCGTCGTTGCGAACGTCACAGCCGTGAAGCAAGACGAAATGAACAAAAAGCTTAAAACCAACGCCACTGCCCGTAAAAAGCTTTTCTTTTTCATAAGATCCTCCTGATTTTTATTTTTAATAAATAATTGTGTTAATTATAATACATATCGAAAAATTATACAATTAATAAATCCGCTGAAAAAATTGTTTTTTTCGCTATTTTGAATTTTTGTAGCATTGCACAAACGCCTTTGTGCAAAATAACGGCTTCCATGCCTCGCGGCAGCCTATCACTTATCCTCTTTGAGGTATCTCGTCTCGTCTGCCTTGTCGTGAAGAATTATCTCTTTCGTACGTTCGGATTTTCTGATTGCAAGTCTTACGTTCTCATATCTGCTGAGGTCCTTGCCTATACGCCAATAAGTCGCTTCCGAGCAAGGATAGAACATAGTCTGCGCGGCAATATGCCTATATACCAGCATCGGGCAGGTCTCAAGCCCGTGGTGCGACGCCTGACACATATCGCTCCTCAGATATTTTCCGTAATATACGAGCATACGCAAGGTCACGTCGCTATAAGCGTCTCCGAGGAAAATACAGCTTTTCTCCGCCGTAAACACCCTCGAAACAAGACTTGAGGAATTCAGATCCTTCTGTCCCTTAATACCGGCTATTCTATTAGCCTCCTCAATATACAGCTCGTCCGCGGTGAACAGTATCTCAAGACTTACGTCGCCGTATCTCAGAAGCATTCCCGTGTGCGCGTAGAGTATCCTCGCTCCGTCAAATTTTTCAACGTCGTCAAATACTCTTTCATTCAGGTATTTATCGGGAGTATCCTCTATATTTACGGGAGACATTATAAAGGTCTCGAGTTTGACCTTCTCTGCGTAATTTTCCGCAAAGCCGATAAAGCAGGGGTAATGGTCGCCGTGAGCGTGGGTAATTACCCACGCCCTTATCACGATATTTTCCTCCGAGCCGTTAAGTCGGGCAAGCGTCTCCCAAAGATGCTCGGCGTGTTGACGGTATCCACCGTCGTATACGACAAAGCTACCGTCCGAAAGCTGTACTACGTATCCCATTCCGTTAGCTTTGTCAGACCTTATTTGAGTTACGGACGGCACGTATTTTGCCGTATCGGTTATCTCGCCGTGGGGAAGCGCCTCGCCGCCTGTGGCGGAGAGCGCGACGTTAAGCTCTCTCTCGCACTCTATCCAATAAACGTGAACGAGATTTTTTCCCTTGAAATACGTCGCGAACTGATTTCCGTTTATCTCGTGACGGCTGTAAAGCTCAAAGCCTCTGTCGGCGCAGTATCTGCAAACGCCGAAAAAGTCTCTGGTATCCCTTTCGTAAAACGAGAGAAGCTCCTCCCCCTCGCATATTTCATAGCGCGCGGAGACGTCGAGTAAATTATAATCAACCGCGTCAGCCGCGCCGATCCTATTCTTAAATTCTTGGTTTGTAACAGTGTAGTTCATAGCTTTGTCAGGTTACTGTCTCCGTTCCCTTTACGTACGGAAGCGGCAAATACGTTACCGACGTTCCCGCGACGAAATATTCCTCAAAATTCGGATTTTGCGTCTTGTCCACCAACGCCTGATTGTAATCGTAGCCTATCCAGTTTTGTATTCCGTAGTACGCGTCGTCCTTGCAGCAGCAGAACAGTACCACCTTGGGAAGGCACAGTCTGTACATCGCGGGCGTGCCCCCTCTGAAGCCGTGATGCACGGCTTGGAGAATATCGCACTTAAGCGCATCCGAATAGATCTTAACGAGTGTGTCCTGATCGTAATTTCCGGTATCCCCGGGAATTAAAATAACCTCTCCGCCAAGCGTTATTTTAAACATCGTATTCACAGCGTTATTATTGTTGGGGAAGGACGTATAAATATAATTTTCAAACGTGCTGAGTATCTCTATCTTCATATCAGCAAAATACGCGACGTTGCCCGGGTGCGCCTTATATCTCTTTGCGTCGGGGAATTTCTTGAAATATCCCCTCAGCGTGTCGTTCATCGTCACGGTCTGCGCGGGAACCATCGCCTGCTCCTGATCGGAGAAGTTATACATAAAGCTCTCGATCACAAGCTTTCCCTTATATGCGTTTAAGTTGCTCGCAAGCTCCTGAATAGCTCCGACGTGGTCGCCGTGAGTATGCGTGAACAGCCAGCAGGCGACAACTATTTTTTCGGGATCTTCCGACTTATCCTGCATAGCCTTGAAGAGCTTCGCCATAGTTTCGCCCGTCTTCAAGCCGCCGTCAACGACAACGAATCTTCCGTCAGACAGCTTGAAAAACAGCATTTCGCTTCTTGCGTCAGGATCGGTAACTCCGCCTACCATAGCAACTCCCGGCTCACAGATCTTTTCATAGTCAACGCCCGCTTTTAGCTCGTCCTTGGGAAGCGGCTCGAAGCCGCGCGTTGCCGTTACGCGGACGTACCCGTCCTTGGTGTACCAGACGTCCAGTATAATATCGCCCTTCCTGTAGGTTGCGAACAGATTTCCGTCGATCTCGTTATCGTCGTAAAGCTCGAACGCCTTCTTTTCAAGCTCTGCTCTGTACGCGCCGAAATCGTCCGCGTCACAGCCCGAGACTACCCACAGTCTGCCGTCGTCTCCGTCGTCGCAGAACAGCGCGCTGTCTCCGAAGTCAGGTCTTGGAGCTTCAAGGATAGCAAGATTTTGGTTAAAAACAGCCTCCGCATCGACGGGTATTTTATAGATCTTGTTGTTATCCTCGTCGCGCTCCATATTCTTTCTCATAAATTTGATAAATTCATCTCCCGCCTTCTCAAGCTCGGAAAGCGTGTGACCGTAAATGAATATCCTGTTTTCAACAGCGCGGTAGCCGTACGCGTCAAGCGTAGCCGCGCTGAGTATCTCCTTCGATTCGTCGCAGGCGGTCAACCCGTAATGTATCTCTATACGCTCGGTATCCTCTGAGACCTTATCGGTAAACCCCGGGGCAGTCTCAGAGCCGACCTTCTCTCCGAGAGTGGTAAGAACGGAGTTGTAAAATTCTCCCATCTTCTCAGTCCTGAGATATCCCTCGGAAAGTCCCTCTTCCTTTATAACGTCAAAGTATGCCTTGCCGTCCGAGTAAAGAGTAAGATATCCCGAATCGGCGCTCCCGTTTTCCGCTTCGGGGTCTGTGTCGTTCTTTGCGCACGCACTCAGAAGCATACACAGGCACAAGATCGCGGTTGCTATCCTGATAAGTATTTTTTTCATAAAGCTCACTTCCCTTCCGTTTTCTTTTCAAGCGCGTGTCTGATGATCGCGCCTATACCGTCCGCCATACGGACGTATCCCGCGTCGTTCGGATGAATGCTGTCAACGGACGTCTCGTACTGATGCGCGCCGACGTTAAAGCTCATTCCGTCAATGAAATACACGTTTCTGTCACCCTGAGCGCGGGCGTTGAGATACGACGTCATTATCACGTCCCTGTGTCCCAGAAGCGAGTCCCACGAATTGACTCTCGGCCAATAATCGGGGGCAGTTACCATAATATACGGCACGTCGGGATTTTTTTCTCTGTATATCTCGTAAAATCTGTAGTGCGTTTCCTTCAGGTGCTGAGTGCTGTTGGTATTATGGTCGTAGTCGCAGACGAATACGCTCGTCGGCAGTGTCGAGAGCCACTTCGCAAGCTCAGGCTCTCCCTTGGCGCAGCCCGCAAGTCCTATATTTCTGAAATCAACGTTCAGCTCGCGCGCTATGATCGAGGGATACGTGCATCCGGGGCGACTTGCAGTCACGCCGTGAACTATAGACGAGCCGTAAAAGGTTATCGGCTCGATATCGCGGTAGCGCCTCGGACTGTCAAGTCCCGCACCCGGCTTTAAGCCTATCTCAACGCTCTCAACTATAGCTCTTATGGGGAAATTGACCGTCAGCGAGCGCATTCTTTCGCCGTCAAGGGCGATGACCTGCTCGTAGCCGTCCTTTATATTGTAAGCCATTCCGAAATTCTGAACGAAGCGGCTTCCAAATTCTCCGTCAATATACAAGTCAAAGCCACCCGCGCCCGTCAGCGTGTAGTGAGGCGCGCGACCTATCCACGAAAATTTTGCTCTCACTGCAATATAAGGCGAATCGGTTGAAAATCTCACGCGTCCGCCCGTGGACTCACTCATAAGCTCCTTGCTCGCCAGCTCCATAGGTATGTCAAGCGGCATACGTCTGTACGGCGGCAGCTCTCCATTTTCGTAAAAGCCGTGTATATCAAACGGCTTCTTGCTTATATCGTGCCACTCTATCTCAAAATCTCCAATCATGCTCCTGTCGAGCATTTCGTTTTTCGTATCCATTGTTTTTTCCTCTATTGCTTTTTTAAAATTCTCACACCGTACGCGGAAATTTCCATCTTCGTAAGCGATTCTCCGCTTTCCATATCCTCATACGCTCCATCGAGAGCAACCGCTTCATTACTGTCGCCATAATTCTGAACGAACAGATACTCCGTATCTCCGTCACGTCTTTTGTGCGCCACAACGCCCATGGGAGTTTCTTCGGGAAGCGCAGGAGATATTCCAAGCTCTGATATCAAGCTTGAACACATCATATTCCAAAGCTCTCCGTCGTCTCGCGCCGCTTGATAATAAGCCTTTCCTTTGCCGTAAGAATTTACGGTAAGCGCGGGAGTACCGACGTAAAATTCCGACGCGTACTCTGCAAGCACGCTCGCCTCGGTTGCGTGAATTATCTCACAGCAATCAACAGCCGCGAATTCCTGCCCATCTGTCGTTTTTATCTTAACGCGATCGTTCGGATAAAGCGTATCAAGCTCCTCGTTCCATATTCCGAAAACGTCCTTCAGCTTACCCGCGGGAAATCCGCCGAGGTGACAAAGATCCGTTTCGTTAACCATTCCGAGAAAATACGTAGCGTAAAGCGTTCCGCCGTTTTTTACGTAGCTTGCGAAATTCTCAACCGTTTGGTCGTCTGCCATATAAAGCATGGGTGCGATGACCAGATCGTACGCAGACAGATCATCGTGCGCTCCGATAATATCCACGCTTATTCCTTTTTTCCAAAATTCGCTGTAATACCTCTCGCAGATATCGGTATATCTTCTGTTTTTGTTAGTAAAGAATTGCGCGTCCTCAAGCGCCCAGAGGTTTTCCCAATCGTATATCAACGCGACGGATACAGGCACGTCAGTTCCGCATATCTCGTCTATTTTCTTAAGAGTCATGCCGATGTCCGACACCTCTTTAAATATTCTCGTGTTCTCGTGCCCTACGTGGTCGACGACCGCGCCGTGAAATTTTTCCGAGCTTCCTCGGCTCTTTCTCCACTGGAAATACTGTACGGAATCACTTCCGTGAGCAACCGCCTGAAGCGCGGCAAGCTTATCCATTCCGGGGCGCTTTAGCTTATTATAGGCGTGCCAATTAGTAAGTCCCGGGGCGCTCTCCATTAAGAAGAACGGCTTTTTCTTAAGGCTTCTAAACAGCTCGTGCCAGAATGCCGCGCGGTACGCCCATTCGTAATGCTCGCCCGAATGCCATGCGGGATAGCAGTCCCACGATATAAAATCGAGCGGCTCTGCCATTTCTCTGTAATTAAGTCTGGCGTATTCAAACATCATATTGGTCGTTATGGGCAGATCGGGGCAAACGGCGCGTATCGCGTCAGCCTCTGCCTTCATAAAATCCGTCGTCTGATACGAGCAAAAGCGTTTAAAATCAAGATTCAGTCCGTGTATACAGGTCTCTCCGCGAGGGACGGGAATTTCAACCTCGTCAAAGGAAGTGTAGTCGTGACTCCAGAAGGTTGCCCACCACGCTTCGTTCAGCTTGTCAATATCGTTGTCGTATTTAGTTCTTACGAATTCACGGAACGCCTTCTCGCAAAGCGGACAGTAGCAATATCTGCCGTACTCGTTGGAGAGATGCCACGCTATCACCGCGGGGTGCTTTCCGTAACGCTGTGCGAGCCTCGTGTTTATCTGTCTTACCTTTTCGCGGTAAGCGGGAGAGGTATAGCAATGATTGTGGCGGAGACCGTATAGATTTCTCACTCCGTTTTCATCAACGCGAAGCACCTCGGGATATTTTTCAGCAAGCCAGCGAGGGCGCGAGCCTGACGGCGTTGCGAGTATTACCCTGCCACCGTTAGAATATATCTTCTCAATAATTTCATCAAGAAAAGAAAAGTCATATTTTCCTTCTTCCGGCTCAAGCTTTGCCCAGGAGAAAATGCCAACTGTCATTTCATTACAATTAGCTAGATCCATAAGGCGCATGTCCTCGTCCCAAACGCTCTTATCCCTTATCCATTGCTCGGGATTATAATCCGCACCGTGTACGAAGTGCGGGAATTTGTTGTTTACGTATTTTTTCATTCTTTCCTTTAAATATCCTTTAAGTCAAACAAGGAACGGACGAGCCGTTCCTTGTCAAGGTTGCTTTTCATCCAAGTATGATGAAATTATTTTTTACCGTATATTGCGCTGATACCGACTATAAGGCTTTGAACCGAGCTTTCATATTCATTTATTACCGAAGTAATGTTGCCCGCGCCCTTCTGCAAAGAGGTTGCCGTTTTGTCTCTGAACTCGTTTGCGATACCGAGCATGAGCAGTGGATCAACGGTTATTTTCTCTCGGATAATACGAAGCATATCGATATTATCGAGAGCAACCTCGCCCGCGTTTGCTCTGAGCTCAAGGTGCTCAACGAAGTACATCTGCTCAAACGCAACGTCCGCCTCAAAGGACATAAGATCGAGTATCAGACCTATCTCTTCCTTTTTGTCATACGCTATCGAGATAGCGGGATAGTTTCCGTTTCTGTTGGTATCGCAGTAGTAATCCTCTTGAGTCTTGTCATATTTCGGGAAAGGAACTACTCCGACCTCAACGCCCGCTTCAGCCGCTACCTTCATAATGGAGATAGCCGTACCCGCAAACGCAACGCGTCCGCGAAGCAAGGTGTCTCTCGGGTTTCTTCCCGTGGCGTCGTTACCCGAGCCCTCAAGCCAAGGACCGGGGGTCTTGCAAAATTCGCCTACCTTCTGCGCGCGATCGATAAAGTTCATACTGTTGAACCTTATAACGGGAAGATCCAAGGCGTCCTTTTCGCCGTACTTTGCGCCGATTCCCGTCATAATGGCTGCCATACCGTCATAGTGGCAGGAGAAGCCGTAAACCGAATCTCCGCCGTCAACGAAGGTATCAAAGCCGTCGGTGTTTTCGGTCGCTATCTGCGTACACATAGTCGCCATCTCGTCGAAGGTCCAGGCTCCGTCTCTTACGAGATCGTAGGGAAGCTCAACACCCGCGTCGTTCAGCATAGCGACGTTGAACAGTATTACCCACGCTCCCTCGTAATAATTGAGCTGAGCGTCGCTCGCGGTGGTGTAGTGATTTCCACCCAAGGACATAGCCTCGGTGAGATATTCAACGTAGTAGTCCTCGTCGAGATGTATCGTGGATATATCGTCCATCGCGGCAATTCTGCCCGCGATTATCTGAGTCATCATAGTGTCGTAAACTCCGCCTATCTGGAGATAGGAGAGAGCAAGCTCGTTCATACCCGTATCCACGTCCTTGACGAAGTGAGACATTATCTCATTCTCGTGATAGTTATGCTCAACGAGCTTACAGTTGAGCGTTTCCTCTATGTAGGTGGTGCGGCGGAAGACCTCGTCGTTTATCGCGGAGCCCATATACTCGTCCGCGGTGACGTAGCTTATCATCTGCCACTGCTCGCGAAGACAGTTGAGAATGTGAAATTCCTCTCCGCCGAAGTCAACGTCCTCGGTCAAATACTTATACGACTTATCAGCATCCACCGTGGAAACGGTATTATCCTCATCCTCATCCTCCTTGTTACAGGAGATCATAGGAACTGCCGCCATTGCGAGAAGCAAAATGAGCGCGACAAGTCTTATCAAAATCTTTTTCATCAGAATTTTCTCCTAAAAAATCGCCTTAATTTTCTTTTCTGCGTTTAGTTGCTATCGCAGCGCCGCTAACGAGAGCCGCTACGAGCATAGGAACAGCCGTAGCCGCTACGAACGAGCCGCAGCCGCGCTTTTCCTCGGCAACCTCTTCGGTTGCGTCAGCTTCCGCCGTCTCGGACTTCTTGTCATCATTTGCCTCTACTCTGTTTCCTGCCGTATTGTTACCTAAGCTACTGCTGCCCTCTACGGAAAGAGCGGGAACTGTCGGGGGTGTAAGGTCAAGTCCCGTACCCGCTACGACGCGGTAATCGTATATTTCAACGCCGACGTTGTTCATATAAAGGAACAGCTTTCCGCCCGCGAACTCACCCGTCTGAGCCTTAGCGCAGGCGTTATCGTACTCGCGGTGAACGCCGTTACAGTCAAAGGAGAACTTTCCAAGCGCGCCGTTTTCTATCTCGACCGTAGCCGTTACCCAGTTACCTGAGGTTGACGGAACTCCCGTAAATTGAGATACCGCGTCCTCGGGAGCCTTCCACTCGTTCACGAGTGCCTCGGGAAGCTCCTGACCGGGATTCTGAGAGCCGTTATACCAAGAAAGCGAGCTCTTTCCCGGGGTCTTGTGATGCTCGAGATAACGCCAGCCTACGTTGGGATCTCCCGTGCTTGAAACGCCGAAGGAAATTCCGCCCTGCTTTTCGGAATTGGAGAGATAGCGGAAGGTGAGCTGAACGGTATACGTTTTTTCAGCGCCGAGAACATCCTTGGAAAGCTCTATTTTATTCCAACCCGAAACGGGGGATATACGAAGCAGACCGTTGTTCTGTATCTCCAATTTGTGCTTCAAGGTGTCCCAGTTCTTTATCTTCTGCTTTGAGTCATCAGAGCCGTCGAAGGTCACGGAATAAAGAACCTCGCCCGCCCGATCCGAGGTGGGAGCGGGAAGCTCTTCTACGACGAGCGCGGAAATTTCAAATGCCGCTGAGTTACCGCCCGTGTATATCGCCATATCGGGAGTTGCCGATGTTCCGTCCTTCTTATGCGTCTTAACGTTGTTAATACTGCCCTTGTATTCTACAGTTTCTACGAATGAGCCTACAGTGACTGTGTATCTGGCAGGCTTGTTGTTCTCGATCTCAAGCGTTGCGGTTACCCAAGGTCCGTAATCCTCTCCCTCGGGAACTGCCCACGCGCCGCTAAGTCTTTGACCTACCGCGCTCGTGTCGGATACGTCGGCATTGTTAGCGCCGAAATTCTGTATCTTTCCGTTATATTTCAAGCCGTAGTCGCAGGCGTAAGTACCGAATATGACCGTCTCGTTGCCCGTCGCTCCGCTCTTCCAACGGAAGGTCGTCTGAACCGAATAATAGCTCTTTTGCGCCATTACCGTATCGGTAACCGTTTCAAGCGCTCTCCACGAGGTAGCGGCTTTGCCGTCTGCGTGTCCGATAACGAGGTATTCGTTGGCATACTCTATTTTTGTATTCTCGTTCTTTCTTGCGTTCTCAATTTTTGCCGCTCCGTCGCCGCCCTCTCCGAACGTTGCGGAGAAGAGTATGGGATTTGTGGGCTGAGATGCCCCGTCCGCAAATACGCTCAAAAGCGTAAGCGGAAGCATTGCCAGACATAACAGTACGGCAAGAAGCTTCTTTGTGAGTTTCATAAATTTTCCCTCTTTGTTAAGTATTTTTTCGCGCAATATTATCAAGGACGTCCTTTTCAAAATTTACTCAGGACGTTCCTTGAAGCTGATATATCAGTTAAACAGGCTTATGACGGACGCTCCCGCGAGCTCGTCGTTGCTTAGCATGTCTGCATCTCCGCCGTTCGATACCGTCAGTACATCACAGGAGAGAAGCAGCTCTGCTTCCATTTTTGGAGAATTGTATTTTTTCATAGCCAAAGCTCCTTTCATCAATTACCTACGGTATACGATATTCTGTTGCTGTAGCTTCCGCCCGCCGTACCGCAGATAGTAAAGGTATAGCTGTCAAAGCTTTCAAGGTCTATATCTCTTATGACGAACAGAACGTAGAGCGAGCCATCGGGCGCGGTATGCTTTTCGGGCACGCCGTTGACCGTTGCGGTAACGTACTTATAACCAACCGTAACAGGCTCCATTATCTTGGTCTTTCCCTGCTCCACAACGCCGTTCTTCGTGCGGGAAGCCGTGATCTCAAACGTAACGCCGTCAACGTCCGTGTTCTTAAGCTCAGCGATAAATCTTATAGCGTCATCATCAAGATGCTCCTGCGTTCCTATCATTTCAAGAACGTCAGTGTTTGCGGGGGTTCTGAGAGAGACTAATGCAGGATTATTAATAACGACACCGTTATCTGTCTTTTCGGCAACCGCTCCGTCAATTACACGGAAATCGTAAATTTCAAAATTTGACAGGTTACCGCCCGTATGGATTCCCTTATCGGTTGCTACGGTATCTCCGGTCTGCTTATTTTGCGTTTTTACGTCTTCAATATTTCCCTTATATTCAACTATTTCGGTTTGCTTACCTTCAATCTGAATAATATATGCCTGCGGAGCGTTGTCCTTTATAACGAGAGTAGCCGTTATCCAAGGGCTGTAATCGGCACCGTCAGGAACCTTCCACAGACTGTTCAAATGCTTTGCCAAGTCGCTGGTGCTATTGTATGTGGCATTATTTTCTCCAAAATTATATACGTGTCCACCGTATTTCAGCGTGTAGTCGCACGCATACGCGCCAAACGTTACACCGTCGTTGCCGGTAGCTCCCTTAGTCCAACGCCAAGTCGTCTGAATAGAATAAGAGCTTGTGGCAAGCATAGCCGTGTCAGTCTCATCTATAATTTCAAGCTTATGCCAATCGCTGTTATCATCGGTATTTGTTCTCGTAAAACTCAATCCCGTATTATTGGATATGTAAGGTAATCCGCCGCTAATAGAACCGTCTATTCCAAAGGTTCTGGAAGAAATAATTTCATCCGTATTCAAATTGTTGTCCAACGACGCTACACACCAATTCTTAACCTGAAAATTCTGTCTTCTTCCGCCGGTGTAAATAGCCATTCCAGCCGTGCCTTTGTCTGTTTTTACATCGCTTTTAGCATATTTAGTAACGTCCATTTCAGCCGTAGCGGTATAATTAACGGTTTCGGCAGTGTTCTCCGCGCCTTCTACACTAATAACCATTTTCACAGGAGAATTTTCTTCCATAAACAACGTAGCCGTTACCCAAGGTCCATAAGTACTTCCACTGGGGACCGTCCACGCTGAGGCGGACGATGCCGTTGGTCCTACGTTATTTGCGACTTGGTCAAAAGAATCCACACGACCGCCGTATCTTATACTCCAATCGGCGTGATATGTTCCAAAATATATCGCATCATTAGTGCCGCTGGCACCGTTCTTCCAACGGAAAGTTATCTGAACAGAATATGACGAACAGTTCCCCATATCCTCAACACTTACCATATTATACTTCGCCCAACTGTTTCCGGAGCCTCCGGGTACAAGATATTTTTCACCGTCAGGCACAACCGTTCCGTCAAACGTCCTCGACGTAATAACAGATCCCGCCTGCCCAACCTCGTTTACCTCCCCTGCCGCGAACACGGTAAGAAACGTACAGGGAATCATTGCTAAACACAAGAGAATAGCAATAAGCTTTTTCATTGCTTTCATAGTTTAAATTCCTTTCGTAAATAAATTTAATATAAATATCGGCGTTCCGCCGTTTTGTTTTATAATGATCTCAATCCCTTTCGTCGTCCTCGCTCTTTTTTGAAACGCTCTCGGCGTATTCGGACGGCGACATATGATAACGAGCCACAAACGCTGTGTAAAATGCGGTATAATCCTTATATCCCACGGCTCGGGACACCTCAAGCGGCAGCATTCCGTTCTTCAAAAAACTCTCCGCCGTCTGGAAACGCTTCCTCATAATATATTGCTTAAGCGTTTCTCCCTTATCCGCGTAAAACAGCTTGCCAAGATAGTTAGGCGTTAACCCAAGCTTGTTTGCAAGCTCGGAAACACTCATAGTATAATTGCTGTCGCGAAGCATAAGCTTTGCCTTATTCGCATAGTTCTTTCCGTATTCCTTCGGCTGCTTATATCCCTGTCCGCCGCTCTTGCCTCTTTCGCAATACGAAAATATCATTTTAAGGAGCCCCATCGTGAATCCATACACGTCGGTTTTGGAGTAATCGACCGTCATTCCAAGCTCAAAAATACTCGCCATCTCATCAACGTTCGTGACGCTGAACACAAGCTCCGTATCCCTGAAGCCGTTATTGTGTACGAAGCTCTTAGTCTCGACTCCGCTTAGCATTACCCAATAAAATTCAAAAGGATCATCAGGGTCTGCCGTTATACTGTGCTTGAAATACGGCGCGGATAAAAAGCAATCGCCGCGAGCGATAGGACGGTCGTTATAATAGCCCTTGCCGCCAACGCACAAATGAAGCACCCAGCACGTTTGCCAGAGTCTGTCCAATACCGCCTTGTCCTTAGTCGCCTTCTCGTGTCCTATCCCCCAAAGATATACGGGCTCGGGCGGATCTGACGGAAAAAAGTATATTTCCTTTATATAGTGCTTGCTTCCATTTACATTGTCAAAAACGCTATTATCATTTCCTGACCACATCGCTTCGTTCTTAGCTGTTTTCTCTATGGATGCTGCATATCTTACCTGTATACGTATCACCCCTTTAACAAGTTATTATGTCCGTCTTGTATAAATTTTATATTTTGCGGACGAATAAAGCCTGAAAATCACCTATTTTTCACTACTTGCTAAATGTACATATTAATTTTACCACAACAAATAATATCTGTAAATTAATAAATGAAGAGAAAATATTGGTTTTTTCGCTATTTTTATTTTTCGTTACTTTGCACAATCAACCGCCGACGAACAAATATAAAAGAGAGAGCAGAAGCTTTCTGCTCTCTCAGGCTACTGACAAACCTCATTTTAGAAAACATAAGTATCAAATTTCACAAAAAAAGCTCCCTTGTGTAAAGAGAGCCTTTGTTTTTCTATGTATCTACCTTTATTTTACCATTTCACACGGCTGGTGGTCATGACTTTGATACCTCTCCAAACGGGTAGGTCGGTGGCGGAGTAAAATTACTTGGGCGCGTCCTGATCCTTTTCGCCGTCGCTTTGTTTATCTGTGTCGTTATGTCTGCGTATGTGAATATGAAGCTTATCACAGGCAACCTTAGTAAAGGCGCGCTTTATCGCAAGAGTTATGGAAACGCAAAGAACCCAGAACGGCGAGAACGGTCCTGCCCAGAAAATGACTGCCAGAGTAGCAAGGGCGAACGCCCACTTCCAACCAAAGAGCCAGAACAAAAGATAGCCACCCCACGTCGGTATCTGAATTACAGCCGCGACCAGCAAAAGAAGAGCGATAGTCTGCCAATTCTGACATTCTCGCATTATCCACATAAAAAAGCGAATCAGCTTTCGCCGCATGCGACGAAGGCGTTTTTTTATCTTGCTCATAAGGTTATCTCCGTGAAATCGGTTCTTATAACAAAATACCGCAAAACGCTTTGTCGGCAGATCCCTCCGACAATATCCGCGTTTTATTCAAGTATATTGGTAGTAATATAGTCAATACCCCAGGAAACGAGGCGCTCAGCATCCTCCTTGTTATTGACCGTCCAGCAGTTGACCTCTATCCCGTCCGCGTGCAACGCTTCTATTATCTCACGGGTGAGTGCCTTGTATCTGACGTCCACGTCAAAGCCGTGCTTCTTGACGCGCTCGATTATTTCGTCGCTGAACTCTTGGAAAAGGAACTGCACCTTCTGCTCGGGTGCTCTTCTGCGAACGTACACAAGATTTTCAAACGCGAACGATATAAATACGGTATTATCAAGGTAATCCATTTTCTTTATAGTGTCAACTATTTCGAAAACGCTTTTTTCTTCCATAGGATTTTTCAGCTCGAGAACGGCGATCTTTTCGTACTTTTTGCAAATACCGATATATTCCTCAAGCGTGGGCATACACAGATCCCCTCTCGTGCTATCGCCGTCAAGGTCAAGTATCTTCATAGCGCGAAGCGTATCAAAATCCGTTTCCTCAACCGTCTTTTCTATACCCGTGACGCGAGTAGTCGTATCGTCGTGGATTATTATAAACTTTCCGTCAGCCGTGCAATGTATATCCGTCTCTATACCAAAATACGAACGGTTTCCCGCCGCAACAAACGCCGCCGCCGTGTTTTCCTTTTCAAGTCCGCTCACACCTCTGTGCGCTATCATTTTTACGTCTTTCTTTATTATTTTTTCGGTATTCATAGTATCCCTCCCGCTTTTTTATTGAATTATAGCACAAAATAAAAGTATTTTCAAGTATTTATTGACTTTTTTTCCCTATTATGTTATAATGAGATACTTTATTTTTGAGGTGTTTTTATGTACTCTGCTTTTATGCTGTGCTTCAACAGCTTACTTCTCGGCGTAGGACTTGCCATGGACGCTTTTTCCGTCTCCCTCGCGAACGGTCTGAGCGAGCCTTGTATGCGCACACGAAAAATGTGCGGCGTGGCGGGTACGTTCGCGTTCTTTCAGGGACTTATGCCGCTTATCGGTTGGATATGCGTTCATACCGTAGCTCAGTATTTTAGCTGGTTTGAAAAGCTTATCCCTTGGATCGCGTTGATATTGCTTTGCTTTATCGGAGCAAAAATGCTTATCGACGGAATAAAAAATCGCGGCGATACGTGCGATTGCCGCAAGGTTGGCTTCGGAGCTTTAATAGTTCAGGGAATCGCAACGTCCATCGACGCGCTCTCGGTCGGCTTCACTATTTCAAATTATGACCTTATATCCGCAATTATGTCCGTCCTGATAATCGCCGCAGTTACCTTCATTATCTGCTTCTGCGGTCTGTTCATAGGCAAAAAAGCAGGTACGAAGCTCGCTTGCAAGGCAGGCATTCTCGGCGGCTCAATACTCATTTTTATCGGTCTTGAGATTTTTATAACGAGCTGGTTTTAAGGGAAACGTTTTTCCACCTTTTTTATAAAAAAGGTGGACCAAAAAATTTATGGGCAAATGTGTGCCAAGAATTATGCTAAAATATCAAATGTATTTTGTTTGTACGGACGATCATCGGTCGTCCGTACTGTCTTTTCAGAATTGCTCCCTCCATCTCACGGGGCGTCGGGGACGCCTGTGCCTATAAAATAAGGTTTTAACACGGATTTTCATAGATTTTCATAGATTTTCATAGATTTTCGCTACCTTTTTTGAAAAAAAGGTAGCACCAAAAAACTTTTGGGCAAATGGGTAGCTAAGGTTTGAGCGAACATATCGAAAGCACT
>JAZOON010000026.1:0-19977 GCA_045655045.1 Eubacteriales bacterium
CTAAGACCGCTTGGCCTCCGACTTTCCTCTCTGCGCTTCATATAATTTAAAATGCAATCAAGTACCATACTTACGGATCTGCCCGACGTATCACCCGCTCCAAATCGTTCGAGTAATGAATTGCAATCAATAACAAAAAAATCGGCAAATCTGCTTGGCTCGGATAAGATCATTATGGGCGTGTATACGGCGAGCCCCTTGGATATAAAGCCGTTGAATTCCCTTCCTTGCTTTTCAAGAGTACAAAACGCGCTGTGCGTAAGAGAGAAAAAATCCTCCGCTTCCTCCGGCGTTCTTACACGGCAGAGCAAGGATATTCTCCCCCATACAGCCGCGCGGTATATTCCCTTGATACACTCAAACGCTCCTTCTCCATATTCTATCTCCGCGATTATTCTCGCTCCCGTGTTTTTATCCGCAACGTCGCACAGAAGCTCGTAAGCCTCGTCCTCGTCTCCCGCTATCTTTATCCTCACTCCGTCACACCCGTCTACGGTCACCGTGCCGTCCGTGCATATCCACAAAAGCTTTTTCGCAGCTCCTACGCTTATTCCCTCAAAATATCCTCTTATTACGTCAACGTCGGGATCAACGCAAAGTCGCCCGCGCTGACAGTCAAGTATAGCAATTTTATCGCTCAAAAGCTCTGCGGAGCTTTCCTCACAGTCATAAAGGCAAAGCGTTGGTATCTCCTCTGATGCCTCCTTCGGTAAGCCTTCAGCCTCGCGAAGCATAACTATGCCGACGGCGGTTTCATCGGGGGGCATACGCAGCTTTGATATTCCGTCCCATACAAGTATTTTCGCCACATCCGAATTGTCCTTTTGTTCTCTGTCGGCGCGCCAGAGTCTACCCGTAACACGAGCTCCCTCGCCAAATATAACCTTGCCCGAGCGTTCGATCATATTCCCCCCAAAAAACGAAAGCTTTTCTTTTTTATATTTCCTCAAAGGGCATAAGAATATACGCAAAATAGAAAACAGCCGATACGGAATAAGATCCGTATCGGCTCAGATTACTGACAAACCTCATTTGTAAATTTGAGGTTGAAAATTTATACAAACCCAAGGCTCCCTCCGGGAGGGAGCTGGCTCGCGAAGCGAGACTGAGGGAGAACGCGGCAGTATAAATTACACTTTTTGTGTTAAAAATCTGCTATTTTCAGTTGCGTTGGCTCCTTCCACCACTTCGTGGTCCCCCTCCCTCTCCGAGGGAGGCTCGTAAAAAGCGTAGCGATTATGCATTCTGCTACCTTTGTTTTGAAAAATATACTTTGTCAACAAACTAAGCCGATACGGAATAAGATCCGTATCGGCTGTTTTACTGTCATCAAAAACCCGAGCCGTAAGCAAGGGGTTTTAATTTTATTAATCCGCAGTAAGTCCGGAACGCTCGATACCCTGTACGAGGTATTTCTGACAGAACAGATATACAACAACGAGGGGAGCGATTATCATAATACCCGTGGTATTTCTTATCGCGGTCTGATACAGAGCCGAGCCGGGGTGTCCGTCTGCCTTTGCTATCAGTGAGCTCGGAGCCTTGTCGATGAGGTGGGGCATAAGTAACATTTTTTCTTTATCCAAAATGAACAGTCCCGTATAGAAATCATCGGTCCACTGCCACGAGAACGCGAACAGGAATACGGTTATCATCATCGGCACGGACAAGGGCAGAATGATCGTGAAGAAGGTACGCATAACGCCTGAACCGTCGATATACGCGGACTCCTCAAGCTCATCGGGAACTCCCTTGAAGAACTGACGCAGCATAAATATGTAAAGTCCGTTCTTGAATGCGAGTCCGAATATGGACAGGATGATGAGAGGCCAGTTGGTATTGATAAGTGTAATTCCGTTAGTCGTAAACAGCTTCCAGCTATCGGGGATGATGTCCACAACGCCTTCAAGCAGCTTGATATCCGTAAACGGTACCGTAAGTCCGCCGCCGTTTAAGAAGCCGAATATTCCGAATATATCGAAATATCTGAACTGCATAAACATCGAAAGCTGGAGTGTCTGGTGAGGAATGGTAAGCGAGAATATAACCGCAAGGAACACAAGTCCGTTACCCTTGAATTTGAACTTTGCAAGTCCGTACGCTATAAGACAGCACACAAACGTCTGCAAAAGCGCGGTAACCAAGGACAAAAACAGTGTGTTTGTGAATGCTTGCATATAGTGCAGCTCTTCCCAGACCGCCGTATACATCTCTACGGAGAAATGCTTGGGGATAAGTCTTACGGTAACGTCTACGAAGTCGTCAAGCGCCATAAACGAACCTGCTATCCACGTGAAGAAGGGGAACAGAACTATATAAGAAATACCTATGAGAAGTACGAGTCTTATAATGTACCATACTACCTTTTTCAAGAAGAACATCGACAAAAACTTTGCCTTAAGACGTTCCTTAAGAGGGGTTCTTTCAAAGTCAACTCTTATTTTGTTCTTTGACTCTTTACGAACATTGGGCTTGTTATCAACATTTTGCGCGTTCATAAATCAACCTCCTCCTTAATCCTTTCTCTGGTAGAATACGAATGCTGAGAATAACGCCGCTACCAAAGCTATTATTCCGATTACGATAAGGAAGTATACCCACGACATCGCCGTACTTACGACCTGGCTCGTTTCCTGATACGTCTTGGATATGAACTGCATTACCTGGTTCGATCCCGCCGTAAACGAGTCTATGACAGTATACACGGCGTTTACGAGTATCATCGGGCTTATCATCGGGAAGGTTATCTTCCAGAATGTCTCCCAAGAGGTTGCTCCGTCTATCTGTACCGACTCGTAAATAGCGGGAGATATAGACTGAAGACCTGCGAGGAATATAAGCATCTGAACACCTGAACGGTTTACTATATCGTAAATGTTGTTGATTGCCTGAGCAACGTACGTAACGAGTCCCTGTCCTACAGCCATTCCCTGGAACATCTGCTCAACGTCCATTGCGGAAACTATCTCCGACGCGGTGCTCTGTCCCGAACCGTCCTCGATACCCTCTGCCGAATCCATATAGTCAAAGGAAGAGTTCATAGAGTTTATGTCGCTTACGATACCCGTGGAAATAATAACGGGGATGAAGAATATCGCACGGAACGCAGCGCGTCCTGCCATCTTCTGGTTAAGCAAAACTGCCATAAACAGTGAGAATATAAGTATCATCGGGATATCGAACACGATATCGCCAAGTCCTTTTACAAGGACCTGAACGAAATCGGGGTCGTCAAGCAACGCGTACTTGTAGTTTTCAAATCCCGCGGGGATAAGCTGGAAGCCACCCCCGGGGAGCATTTTGATCTCATTGAAGCTGTAACGGATAGAGTCATATACTATAGGAAGATATATGAGCACGAATCCGATAATGAAGGGCAGTACGAATATCCAGCCCGCGCGAGCCTTTCTCTTGTCAAGAGAGGCAACTTTTTTCTTTTTCGGTGCTTTTACTTTAACATCGTTTGTCATTTTTTATTACCTCCCTTTCATCAGTTTCCACGGCTCAGCACGATATATCCGTAAGCCTCAAGCGTGTAGATCTCGCCGTCAAGCGTGACCTTTACCTTATAGTTGTTGAAGTTAAGAAGGAACGACGTTCCGTTCTCGTACTCCTCGTAAACGATCTTGTTGTCGTCGGAGCTGTAGGTGGTAACCTCTACCTTTTCATACTTGATGGTGGTATCGGTCTCCTCCTCGGGCTCTATCTCGTAAGCGTACTCTTCGGGAAGAACGTCAAAGTCTGCCGAAGCGAACACCGTGTCCAAGCCTCCGATAACGCGACCGAGCTGTACCGTATAATCGTCGAAGTACGTCTTAAGCTTGGTATTCATAGCCTCGACCGCAGCGTCCATATCGGTTATGTCGTCGTATCCGCCCGCGGTAACGAAAGCCTCAACTTTGGTCTTGAAATTATCAACGGAAGCCTTTATGACAGCCTTCTGAGCATCGGTAAGAGTAGAATTCTTTACGTCCTCGGAATACTTGCCGATTACGAGCTCGTACTCTCTTGCCATCTCAACTATGAGATCCATAAGAGTTTCAGCCGCCTTGGTAAGCGCGGTGTAATCCGCGATCGCGGTAACAAGAAGCTCCTTGAACGCAGTCTTGGCTTCGTCGTAGGCTGTCTTATCAGAAGCTACCTTACCAAGTCTACCGCCGTTACACTTGATATCCTCAAGCTCTGCCGCGTCGTATGCCGCCTGAGCAGTTTCAACCGCAGTCTGAAGAGTCTCGTCATCGGGGTTAGCTTCAAGAGCCGTCTTAGCATTATCAAGAGCAGTTTTAGCATTTGCCAATGCCGTAGCTGCAGCAAGCTGTTTATCCTCAAGATCCGCTATGTTGCCGTATCCGATATACTCGTCGATAAGGTCCTTGAGTGCGCCTACGGCAGAAGAAGTATTGTCATACTTATTGTAGCACGCGTTAAATCCATCTGATACAGTAATGTATGTCGAGCTGAGATTAGTCTCATCGATCTCCTTGGAGATGCTCTCAATGATACGCTTGATCTCCTGTCTTGCGTTTCTGTACTTATCCTTTTCAGCCTGCGTTACGGCGTCACGGTAAGCCGCCTCGTTTTCAAGCGCCTTTTCAACCGCGGTTGCCGCGTCTGCAAGAAGCTCGTCGGAGTCGGGTACACGAACACCCTTAACGAATCTGTGGTCGGTGATAACGCTGGTCTGAACACCCGCGAGCGCGTCGTTGATCTCGTTATAAAGCTCAACTACGTCCTCAAACCAGATGTCGTATCTGATTGAATAGTATCTGCTGAGATCCTCGTAATTCTTAAGGTTATTCGTATTGCGGTACGAAAGTATAAACTTAAGTGACGCGCCGTTTTCAATAGCCTTAAGCATTGCGTAGTCAACGTTACCCTCCATATTGATAGGCGTTCCCGCTATCTCTACGTATCCGTGAAGAACCATTCCAAGGAAGGGTACGGATGCGGAGGACTTGGAGTAACGGCTGGAGTCGAGAGCTATGTCGGTAATGTAATCAACGTATTTCCACGTGTATGCGTTACCGCCCGACGTGATTATGCGGTCGTAGTTCTCGTCGAAATGCTCGAATGCGTTTACGGTGTAGTTCTTGGAGTCCTCACGGTTGTAAGGCTCATCCTCATCAAAGTCGGAGTTGAGCGCCGAGCCGAGAGTGCTTACGGAAATACCCATAGGATCGTACTCGAGGTACTCCTCGGTAAAGTGCGTGTAGAAGTGGTTGTAGTACGCGGGAGAGATCGCAAGCTCAAAGTAGCTTACGTAAGTCTGCTTCGTCGCGCTGTACTCACGCTTACTCGTGTAACGGTCGTCGATAGTCTTAACGGCGTGCTTCTTGAGAGAAAGTCCGTCAAACATTCCGTCGCCCATTACGTAAGCGAAATCGAAGTCGGGATAAAGTCCGAACTCCTTATCCTTTGCGTAAGAAAGCAGCTCGTCAAAGTCCATCTCGCCCTTGACTGCCTTGTTCCACTTAAGGTTGTAAGGTGTCTGACGCTTGGTAAGTCCGCCCTTTGCAAAGCCCTTAAGCACGAAATTGATGTTCTCAATTCCCTCCTCTGCAAGGTCGTCGTACATCGTCTTAACGTCCTCAAAGGTCGTAAGAGGTGTCAGAACGTCCATAGGAATGGAAAGGAATCTTTCAGTTGTCTGGAGCGCTCCGAACGCTTCAATGTAAAGCGGTACGTCCTCTCCAACGCTTTCCTCGTCAAGGCGGGTAAGTATCTCCTGCTTCTCGAGGTACTCGCGGTAAGCGCGAGCCATTCCAACGTAGGTGCAGTCGTAATAATCACTTACGCCCTTCGCCTCTGCAACGTCGGAGTCGGTGAGCATAATGTATCTTATCTTGTAGTTGCCCGTATACTTTCTTGCAGAAACGACCGTCCAAGTATCGTTAGAGCCGACGGAAATAGAGTCCGCAACGTTATACGTATCCTGAGGTCTGGGATAAACGGTCATACGAACGGTGTTATACTCGTTGGTTCTTACGGCGTGATCCACCTTAAGCTCCATAAGAGCGTCACCCTCTTCAACGATAGCAACGTAACCTCTGTCCTTATACTGACGCTCAATTGCGAGAGCATCCGTGTCAGCAACAACCTTGGTCTTCTTACCTTCCGTTACGGCGGTAAGATTTTCAAGTGCCGTGAGGTCCTCTGTTTCCGTTACGCCGAATACGGGATAGCGGATAACCTGTCTGTTCTCTCCCGAAATGGTGTGGTAAGCGTAGTCCTGACCGTAAACCTTTCCGCTCGCGGAGAACGCCGCGCCGAGATCGGCTATCTTTTCAAAGTCAAAGAGCGCGCCCGAGCCGTCGGGGAAGAAGGTATAACCTGAGTTGTACTCAGAGAAGTTCTTTGCGGTATTGGAGTTTGCTCCCGCTCCCATATAAGGAAGAATGTCTATGCTGTAAAGCTGGTAGAGCGACTCGTTGAAACGGATACCGTTCGCGGGAAGTCTTACGGTCATACCAAGCTCGTCAAGCGTATATTCAAGAGCCATCTTGAACAGAGGCGGGTTCTTATCCTCACTCTCATACTCAGTGAGCATGTGGTCCTCGTCAAGCTCCTCGTAGGTGTAGTCGGGACAGTACGTCTTGATGTACTGCTCGATCGTAGCCATCTCGGTCTGTGACGTTGAGTTGTCAAGCGCGTAAACAGGCATCTTCTTGGTTATGGGGAAGGTCTTATACATATTTTCAACGACCTTGCTGCTGCTCTGCGAGCTGGGATCCTGAAGTGAGTAGTAAGACTTCAGCTTATTAAGCAGGAAGTTACCCTCAACGTCGTCTCCGACAGCCGCAGCCATAATATTGACTATCTTAGTCTCGAATGCCGATTTTTCTATAAGTCTGGGAACGAGCATTCTCGCTTCCTCACGTCCTATAGTGTACTCAACACGAATACCGTTTTTGATATTTCTTACGTTTATCTGGTTTCTCTGCGATGCCCACTCGTAGCTGTAGTACGTGTTCTCGTCGCCCGTCGATATGTCAATGTACTTGACAGCGAGCTGGGAGAGAAGCTGGGGCTTTATGGACTCTGCCGTCGCGGAAGAATTACCGATAGTGTAAGGGTTGGAGAAAAGTATTTCTCCCGTAGCTATGCAGCGGGTTGCAACCTCTCCGCTGTACTCGTCTACGTAAAGCTGATATCCGTCCTTTTCAAAACGGAGATCCATATAGTTGAGCTTATCCTCAGCCGTGAAGATGACCATCTCGCCCGTAGGCTCGTAGGTGATCTCCTTCTTTTCATTCTTGACCTCCTTGAGAGACTGACCTGTAAAGTAGTCAATGGTAGGTCTTGAAGAATCGGTTTTCTTTTCGGTAGCTTCTACCGTCCCGTCCGCCGTTTCCTCTGCGGACATAGCAATCGTAAATGCGCTTATCAGCATCAGTACGGCTAAGACGGTCGATATTATTCTTTTAAATTTCATTGTTTATCTTCCTCCTATCCGTTAAATTCTGAACTGAATCTCCGTCACAATGTTTGTTACAAAGCCAACAAGCTTTCCAAGCAACGTTGTGAACAGTATCGCAACGAACATAATAACTATCATACCGACGATAGTTCCGAGCGTGGTAAGGAAGTTCTTACCCATGGAATAATCGTGTGTTACCATCATACCAAAGAAGATGAGTATTCCCGCACAGATAAACGCGAACGCGTTGATAACGGAGAGAATGTCAAGCTCCTCTGCTACGAGGAAGTTGGACGCTATAGTGGTGGGGATCATTATCATTACCATAGGCATAAGCGCATAGCAGGTCGCTATGAATATGTCCTTGTAGCTTCCTTCACCGTCAAACAGCGTAGTAAGACACCAGTTTGCTATCGTCCAAAGCGCGAAGGGCGCGCCAACGCTGAGTATTACCTCAAATATAGTTGAATACTGCTCTTGAGGATTGAGCAGATAACCTCTTCCTATCGCCTGATAGTAGAAGGTCACGAGCACCATACCGAGTATCGTGCAAGCAGCTCTGAACGAGCCTCTCTTTTCGTGCTTCAGATCCCAGAAGCCGTCAAACGGATGGAATATTACGTGGAATACGTACAAAAGCTCCTGTCCGTAGGTTCTCTTCTCGCCCGAGGTCGCAACTCTCTTGTTTACCTTCTTTGCGAACTTCATAAACTTCGCCCAAGCCACGCATATCGCGATAACGACTACGGGGATAAGAAGAATGAACTTGGACATCCATTCCTGTCTGAGGTCCTTGTACGCTACGGAGTAGTTCTCCGTATCGTAAGCCGCTCTGTAGTATTCAAGAGCTTCCTCGAGGTTATTGCTTCTGTAAAGAGAGTTACCTATTCCGATATAAGCCGCGTCGAAGTTGGAGTTTCTCTTAAGTATCTCCATCCAGTCGTCGATAGCCTGGTCGTAGCGGCGCTCGTTCTGGTTACGCAGAGCGTTTATAAGAATGTCGCCGTACTCGGTTCTCTCGTAAACGGTAAAGGATTTGTTGGTCTTATCAAGAAGCAGCATATTGTTGCCCTGATATACGATGCCCGCAAGTCCCTTTGAGGAAATATTTCCGAGCTGGTTACCCGAGTTACCGAACGCGAAGAGCAAATTACCGTCAAAGTCGTAAGTAAATACCTTACTTCTCTTCTGGTCGATGATAGACCAGGTCTTTTCAGGTCCCGTTGCAACGTCAACTATCGTGGACGGTCCAAAAATGGTATCGGAAACCTTAAGCTTCTTCATATCTACCTCACCTGAAGGCGGATAGAAGCCGTTTCTTCTCATGATCTCCGTTCCCGCCGCGTTGAGCATCTTTACGGGAGCGTAGTCACCTGACTTTGATTTTCCGTTGATAGCCGACTCTACGTTTGCTTCATCTATAGAAGAGGTAGTAACGTAAATGAAGTCACCAAACAAAGTTATGTTGTTAAACTCGGTCGAAACGTAAGTCTTGGAACGCGCTCTCTGCTCCTCGGTCTGGAACTTTCTCCAGATTCGGTCCCACGCTCCGATAACGACCTTCTGCGCACCGATAAATCCTGTAAATTCACCCTCATCGGTCATAACGATGATACCCTGATAGGTGGTAGAGGATACGACGTAAAGTCTGTCGTACTGGTCTACAGCCACAGCCACGGGCTTGTATACCGCGCTGTCGTCAAACAGCTCGGACTCGGGCTGGGGGATAACGGAAAGGAATTCTCCGTCACGGGTAAAGGTAAGTATACGGTTTGCGTTGGTGTCACAAACGAATATTCTTCCCTCGTCGCCTTTGGTGATAAACACACCCTGAGGCGCGGAAAGGCTATCGGGAACACCCTGATCGTTGATAAATTTCTCGATTATGAATTTTACCTTATAGTATCTGTCGAGAACGACTATTCTGTTGTTATCCGTATCAGCGATATAAACGTTGAGCTTGTCATCGACCTCTATATCGGAAGGATTGGAGATAGTCTTTTTAGCCTCGAGGGTCTTCTTCGCCTCGTCAGCCGTCGTTTGGTTGCTGCTCTTTGACTTTTCGTAAAGGTCAGCGTAGTATTTCTGCATAACTGCTTCATCAGCAAGTCCCATATAAGCCGAGTCAACGGACTTTGCGGGAGTGTATGCCTCAGGTGAGTACAGTGCGGTTCCGCTTATAGAGTAAGTATAAGTCTGATAAGGAGCCGCCGCACCCGCAGGAAGAGCAAAAACCATTATGAACGCAAACACTATGCAAATTATTGCCGTTATTTTTTTCATAGTCTCCTCCTGTAATTAGTCCTTCATACCACTCGAACCCATCGTCTCAATGATGTTCGACTGTGTTATAACGAATACGCTGATAGGAACGAGCATCATGACCACAGTCGCCGCCGCAGACGCGCCCGCACGCTTGATACCGCCCGCAGTTATCTGCTGGATAGCGTAGTTAAGCGATTTGAGCTGCTCGGAGTGAATGTAGATAGACGCGCCCTGGTTCCAGAGATCCTGGAACGAATAAATGATAAGCGTCAGCCACGCGGGCTTAACCATAGGCATTGCGATTATCCAGAAGGTACGAAGCTCACTTGCTCCGTCAAGACGCGAGCTTTCAAGCACCGCGTCGGTTACGTTCGTCTCCATAAACTGCTTCATCAGGTAAAGTCCGAGCGTAGTTCCCCACGCGGGAATGATTATTGCCCAATAAGTATCGATTATCTGGAGAGTACTCATAAGAAGGAAGCAGGTAACTGCCGTAACCGTCTTATGGAACATAAGCGAGGTCTGTACCAATTTAAACATTGCCTTTCTGCCGGGGAATGCTATCTTCGCCATTGCGTAAGCCGCAAGTGAGGAGAAGAACAGGTTTCCGAGCGTTCCCGCTACAGACGTGAATACCGTATTGAATATGTATCTTGAGAAAGGCACGAGGTTTCCGCTCATAAGCGTAAACAGATCCTTGAAGTTTTTACCCGTAGGATTGGATACGTAGAAGCGAGGGGGGAACATCCAAAGCTCGTCAAGAGGCTTAAGGGACTGGATGATAACGTAATACATAGGAATAAACATAAATATTCCGAGTATCGTCAATACGACGGTTATACCCGCGTCTCCTCCTCTGGATCGCGCAAGTACGACTTTATGTTTTCTTGTTCTTAACTTTGCCATATTACGATCCCACCTTTGAAAGCACTTTCTTGACCGCAGTATTAGCTCCGATCATTATTACGAACAGCACGACTGCTATCGTAGACGAATAACCTATCTCAAAACGCTGTGAACCGTAGTCCTCGAGATGGTGGACTATGGTATGCGCCGCGTAGTCTACCGACGGGAATCCGCACAGTGCGGTAACGACCGCACCGAAGCCGAACGAGCCCGTTATGGACATGACCGCACCGAACATAAGCTGAGGCTTCATATTCGGAAGCGTTATGTACCAGAACTCCTGCCATCTGTTTCTTATTCCGTCAACCGCGCCCGCCTCGAACTGCGCCTTGTCTATACCCTGAAGACCTGCGATAAACGACAGGAACGAAGTACCAAGGGACGTCCAGATAGCGACGATTATACAAAGGGGCATTACCCACTTTG
Organism: Eubacteriales bacterium; assembly: GCA_045655045.1. Taxonomy (GTDB): domain Bacteria; phylum Bacillota; class Clostridia; order Oscillospirales; family CAG-272; genus HGM12713. The sequence goes on from JAZOON010000026.1 coordinate 11,015, forward strand.
CATCCTGGAAGAACTGTATTTCGGTATTTATTATACCCAGCTTCATAAGCCAAGCGTTCGCCCAACCGTAAGAGTCGCCTGAGAAGAGCGTACCCCAGACCAGATATACCTGACCTGAAATAGAGGGCGCGTAGAAGATAAGCGTTACGACCGCTCTTATCTTCGGGGACAGCTCATTGATGAACCAAGCTACCATAAGCGACATAATGTACGATGCAGGTCCGACAATGACAGCGAATATAAACGTATTCTTTAAGGCGATGAGGAATATATCGTCGTCAAGGAACAATCTTACGTAGTTGTCCATCCATACGATATTCGGCATCTCCAACATATTAAAGTCCGTAAAGCTTATGATCATAGAAAGCAACACGGGCAACACGGTAAAGCAGGTGAAGACTATCATATAAGGAGCTACCATAAGGTAAGCGACCTTGTTTCTCTTCATCTCTTTCCATGTCCACTGCGCCTTCGTCATATCCTTGCGCGATACAGCCTTTTTCTCTGCCGTTTTTTGTGACATGAACTTTATCTCCTTAATTAGATTTTTCTATCATTATTTATATGCTTCGTATCTTTCGAGAGCCTTTGCGGCGCTTCTCATATCTGCCGCTACCTCAGCGAACAGCTCTGCATTGAGTTCCTCAAAGTCATCAGCGAGAGCTCGCAGTGAAGCGAAGTCCTCTGTGGTGTACTTTTCCATAAGCTTAAGCGCGTTGTTATAAGTCGACTCGTACTCGGAGGTTATCTTTCCGTCCTCCTCAAGCTCAAGAAGCTTTGTCTCTGCTTCAAGCATACGCTTCTGCGCGAGCGTCTGACCGTCAGCAAGAACCTCAAGTCCGAACTCCTGACGCTTACGCGTTATCTCGGTGTTGATGGTCTTGATGTAGCTCTGCATCTCGGTTACGGGGTCTGCCTTATTATTGAACGCATCGAGGAATGCGAACTGAGTGTAACGCTCAACGATGTAACGTCCGGGGTAGTTAGGAATAGCCGCAAGCTTGTCAAACTGCGCGAAGAGCTGTTCAAGCTCTGCGTCCGTCCAAGGCAAGCTCTCAAGCGCGGAGATATTAGCAGTCGGGTGCTTAGCGGAAGGACCGAGCAGCGCAACCATTTCGTTTGCGTAGTCTATCTGACACTGATCGTCCGCGTGCCACTTAACGAATTCCCAAGTGCTTTCAACGTCCTCGCAGTCAGTGATTATAGAGATCGCGCTGACAGTAGAAACGGACTCGTTGCTTATCGAACCGTCCTCGTTCATATATCCGGGCAACGGATAGAAGCTCCAAAGTCCCTCTATCTCGGTCGCGAATACCTTGAGCTGGTTGTAAGTAGCCGTATAAGTAGCGAAGCCTATAGGCATCTCACCCGTTCTGAAACGGTTCGGGAAGTCATATTTGTAGGGGAAGGAATACATGGTGAACATCTCACACATCGTATTGAACGCCTCAAGCGCTACGTTGGAGTCGAGATTTATTCTCATTCCGTCGTCAGCAAAGAGGCCTCCGCCCATCTGGTAAAGGAAGATGTTCTCGTCCTTTGTCATACCTATCTGCATGTTGTTGGACTGGAGTACGGGGATTATTTCCTTAACGTCATCCCACGTGCGGGGGATCTCCAGATCAAGCTCTGCGAATATGTCCTCACGGACGAACATCATCGTAAAGTTCTGTGTTTCGGGGAGACCGTAGTAATGCATCTCTCCCTCTGAGTTCTCAATACCGAGAACCAGCATTGCCGATTCGTCGAAGTCCTTCACGGCTTCGTCGAAGCCCGACATACCTTCTATTTCTATAAGTGCTCCACGGATAGCGTAGTTGATAACCTCGTTTTGTCCGATACCGATATAAGCATCAGGTCCCATTCCCGAAAGGATAGAGGGCAACAGCGTTCCGCCCGATACGAGCTTAAGGTCAATAGTGATGTCAGTTGCGGGTGTGAAATCGTTGTTTATAAGGCTTCTGATAACCTGAGACTGGTCACGGCCGTAAGCGAGCCATACCTCAACAGCATCGGTATCCTTAGTCTCAGTCATAGCGCCCATACGGCTGTAGTTACGGAAGAAGCTTCGGATAAAGCTTACTATCTCGTAGCCGAGAGCCTTGAAGAATCCCGCCTTTGCTACAGGCAGCTCCGCGTCGTCAGCGGGCTGAATGACGATGTAGTCAAGAGTAAGCGGCTGTGTCTTCGCGTCGCTGAGCCAAGTACCGAGCGAACCGATGTACGTCTTGAGCTGCTCGAGGTTCTTTGCGACCTCGTCGTCGTCCTTACCCATAGTCTCAAGAAGTCTCGATACCTTTTCAAGTGTAGCGGTCATAGAGCTCTTTACGCCAGCGGCTTCGTTAAGCTCGTACGCAACACCCATAATGCCCGTCTTTTCATCATTGACAGGTCCGAGTATCTTAGACTGCTTGATCATATCGATCATAGTATCGGGCATTACTCGCGAGAAGCCGTAGTCACGGTACTCGTCAGGGCTTGTTCCCGTAAGCTTAAGAATATTAAGGTAGTCATCGTTGATAGAGTCAAGAGATTCCTGAACTCTTCTTACGATGTCACCCATATTTCCGAGGGATACCTCGAAGCGAAGGGTGTATTCAACACCTTCCTCAAAGTAGATGTCGAAGCTGTCAACGCCGTCCGTGAGCAATCCCGACTGCCAATCGGACGCGTAATTAAATTGAAGCTTTGCCGCCTCCGCGAAGGGAATGCCGTTGTAATAACCGTCATCTCCCTCCTCAAGAGTGGAGTCGCTGTATATGTGCATTATTCTTGAGGTATACATACCGTCAAGCACACTCTGCTTAAATCTGGTAGCGATGGTGTAAAGACCGCTGTTCTCTACCTTAAATTTATATTCTATCCACTGACCCGCGCTCTGCCACTTGTCACCGCCCACTGCGTTAAGCACCGTTCTGTCGGTTGCAGCGGGGGAGTTGACCGCACTCGTCGTATCGGATATGGGATAAATAGTCTGAGAAGAAACCGCGGAATAATATTCACCCTCAATTTTTATCTTGTCAGTACCGTAGCCCTTGCTTGCGTATATATCCTTGTACTCGTCGTAGCTCATAGGCTCGTCGTAAGGAACGAGACGAATGGACGCTATTGCCATAGGCTCGTTTACGGATTCAAGAGATATCTCCGTCTTTCCCGTATCCTCATCAGGACCGACAACGATCTTGAAGCTGTTCTGCATAAATCCGTTGGAGTCCTTAAAGATATACGTGGACCACGCGGGGGTCTGCATAAGAGAGGAACGGATCTCGTTCTTATCTATATCCGCAGTGAAGAAACGGAGCACCTGATCGTTCACGACGTTCGCCGCGTTCTCCGTCCAGTAGTCGGGCATGGTGTAAACGACGTAATCAACACCGTCTATCACCTCGTGCTCGCAAGCAATACCTGCGGCTTCACCCGCCTCGATATAATCCTCGTAGCTCTCATCCTCGGGAACCGCGAATTTTCCGTCCTCATACACGTTTTTCCATATCTTTGAGAAAGAAAGGCTGCGCGCCTCCGCAAAGGGAACGGAATTGTTTATTTTAAGTACTCTCTCGATAGATGCCGATTTGTTCTTTACGGGGTAGTACTCAATCTCAAGGCTGTATACGGTGTCACTCGTAACAAGCGACGTGATGTCCCACGTAAGGGTACCCGACGAGGGAGTGTACAAAGCGGTTTTGCCGTCAAACTCGCCTACGTACGCGTAGTTCTGAACCACGTCCTTGTCGTAATCCTCATCATCAACGTCAAGCATCTCCCTGACTGCGGGAACGCTGACCGTTCCGTCGGCTGCCTTATACGTTACGTTCTCGTAAGCGTTTATGATCAGCTCCTTGTCTGCCTCGAGCACATGGTCACCTACCTGACCTATGTATTCGTTGTACGAAATCGCATTAAGCAACTCTTTGATCTCGGCAGTAGTCTTTCCCGGCGCATCGGATGCGCTCTCAGCGCCCGTGGCTATCGCGCCACCGCACGTAAGAAAGACAACGGCTAGAATCAAAGCGATAATTCTTTGAAATTTCGTCTTTTTCATTCAAATTTTCCTCCTGAATTTTGTTTTCAAAAAGCGTCGGGAATACGCTTTTTCAAATGGTCTGATGTCGCCATCAGTAATCAACCGAATTTCTTCGCAGTACGGTACGGCGCAATACGCCGCATCCTGTAGCGGCTCCAGTCGGGACGCGTATCGGCATTACGCGCCTCACAAGGCAACACCTAATATACTTCAAAGGCAACGCATCGGTAAAGCTGCGTCGCTAAAGACCGCTCAAGGGCATAGTACCCCCTATGCAGTCCGATTTTCCACGTTGATATCTTACCATATAATGATTAAAAAGTCAAGAAAAAGCTTTCAAATGCAACCGACGTTCTCGGCGCGTTTTTGAGTTTTTTCGGAAAACCGTTTTTACAAAAATCAGCGTTTTTACACGAAAGTTTTACTTGACAAATTCAAAGTAAATATAATTTACCTTATTTTTCTGTTTTTATGAAAATTTCACTTATTTTTTGTTGATTTTTACCCATTTTCGAACAATCGCCTTGTCTGACAAAATGCCGAGTAATAACTTTTTACTTTACCTTCCAATTTCCAATTTTTACAAGGGGTAATTTCGACGGATTTTTTTGTATATTTTACCCAAATTATGAACGAAATTTTCTACATCCTAAAATCCGCAAATTCCTTCCGATTTTTTCACCGAGTTTTCATATTTCCACCCATCCAAAGCGCTCAGGAGCACTTCCACGGCAATATTTTTACATATTTTTCCATTTCTTAAATACTTTTCCATATGCGCGTTTTGAGCGTAAAATAGGCGCGGTATCCCTTCCGATACCGCGCCGTATTCCGAATATTATTACTCAATTATGCCATTTGGAATAATATGCATGCATAATATTCCACGCCTTTATCTGAGAAATCCGTTGACTATCTCTTCCTCGGCTTCTTTCTCGGTAAGTCCCAAGGTCATAAGCTTGATGAGCTGCTCCCCCGCGATCTTTCCGATAGCCGCCTCGTGTATAAGTGAAGCCTCGGGGTCGTGAGCGAGAATTTCGGGAATTGCCGCCACCGTCGCCTCGTCCATAATTATCGCATCGCACTCCGTGTGTCCCGTGCAACGCGCGTTACCTCTTATTCTCGAGACGAATCTCTGTGAGGATTTACCCTTGGCAACCGAGCGTGACACAACGTGCGTACCCGCGCCGTCTCCGCAAAGATCAACGTCAAACTCCGTTTCCGCAAACTGAGTGCCGTGCGTCATTATCTTTTCACGAACAACGAGAGTTGCATTTTTCATCACTTTTCCCGTGGTGACTCTGCGAGTAGAATCAACGCCCTTTATCTGCGCTGTTTCCATTTCCATATACGAACCTTCGTCCAATTCCACGTAAGTAGTGGGATTCATGACATTTTTGCCGTTTCCGTCGCCCGCACCGTAATGCTTTTCTATATATTTACATTTTGCATTTTTCGACAGATAAAACGAATGTATTCCGCTATGCTCGGAGTCCTCTGAGCCGCCGTTGTGTATGCCGCAGCCCGCCACGATCGTAACGTCACAATCCTCTCCTATATGAAAATCGTTATACACAAGCTCTTTAAGTCCCGTCTGTGAAAGTATCACGGGAATATGAACGCTCTCGTTTTTCGTTCCCGCCTTTATATATATATCTATGCCGGACTTGTCCTCTTTAGTCACGATCTGTATATTTTCCGAGGAATTCTTTCCGTGGAGCTTTCCGTTTATTCTCAAGGAATACGCTCCCTCGGGCACCTCGTGTATGCCAGCCACCTGCTGGAGCAGATCAAGTTGTATTTTATCCATATGCCACCTCTTAAAAATTATCCGTAAATCTGCAGCCCGCGCGAACGTCCATAAGCTTCGGGAACACAGTCTCTCTGTCTCCGTACTCCACGACCTCACCGTCCGCAAGCACGACTATCTTATCGGCAATATTGAGTATTCTCTCCTGATGGGAAATTATCATTATAGTGCCGTGCGTACGCTCGTGCATCTTTTCAAACACCTTGATAAGATTATTGAAGCTCCACAGATCTATCCCCGCCTCAGGCTCGTCAAAAACAGACAGCGCCGTGCCTCTGGCGTTTATCATAGCTATCTCGATGCGCTTAAGCTCACCGCCAGACAGCGATGCGTTCACCTCTCGGTTTATATAGTCCTTCGCGCAAAGACCGACCTCGGAAAGATACGCGCAAGCGTCAGCCACCGTCGTGTTCTTTCCCGCCGCCAAGGATATAAGATACTGCACGGTAAGTCCCTTAAAGCGAACAGGCTGTTGAAAAGCGTAGCTGATGCCCGCCCTCGCTCTGTCCGTAACTGACATATCGGTTATATCCTCTCCGTTAAAATATATTCTGCCCTCCGTGGGCGTTATTACACCGGAAACAAGCTTTGCCATAGTAGACTTTCCGCTTCCGTTCGGTCCCGTTATGGCAACAAATCTGTCCGATATCTCAAGACTTACGTTCTTCAGTATCTGCTTGTCCCCAACGCTATATGAAACGTTCTTAAACTCTAACATATTTTCTCCTTAATTTTTTCTTGCCACAATATTATACTTCATTTTCGCCAAAATTTCAATAGAAATATTATATTTTGATTTTTCATTACAGATCGCGTGTCGATTTTTGCGATATTTTATACAATTAAATCATAACCTGCGCGACTGTTTATGCCAAGTATCATCGCATTTTATGTGTGGTTTTTTACATTATCCTAAAAGCTGTCGAAGCTCGCTCTCTCTTATGAGTTGGACCACGAGATCAACACCCGAGCTTGAAGCCGAGTAATAGTCGGATGCCAGTCTGTCGCGGTACATCACGTTATCAAAGGTATTCGAGAAATACGGTGTCAGCAGTATTCTGTCCCAGCTGTTCGTGCACTCAACCACAACGGAATATTCCGTACTGTTCTCCCCCGCGTCGTCACGCCGTGTCTGCACAGCTCCGCCTACGCTCGGGAGCACCGTATAATTTTTCGTCACATTATCGGAAAGAGACACCGTACTGTTTTTTATTATATCCTGAACGCCTGCGTTTCTCGCGACCGTCTTTCCGTCGGTAAGTCTTGTGTAAAAGTCAACGTCGTTCCTTTTAAGACGTTCAACCTCCAAGCCCGTATCCGCCATGAATTTTGAAACAACGGTGTTATATATACAGTATGCGCCGTACGCGTTGATAGAATTCTCGGTATTGTTATAAGTAACGATACCGTCAGCGCCGAGCCGCATCGTTTCCGTCGGATCGATAAATTCGTCAACGCCCTGCCCCGCAAGCCTTGCCGTAAGCTGCGCAAGCCTTGCGCTCTCGCTTCTGTCACCAAGATATCCCGGGACCTTATCCGTACAAACGGTCATCGCGTCGGGTATCACCACAAGCACGTACTGGACCCCCGCGTTCTCGTAGAGCTCCGCTCTGTTGGCAATAATATTACTTATACGGTCAAGCTCCTCTTCCTCAAACGGACAAGCGCCGACGTAATCAAGCAATCTCTCGTAGCCGTTCTGCGAATCCACAGCCTCGAACACCCAATCATCCTCGCCAATAATATATCCCTCTCCGTCTATATGACCGAACACCTTATAATCTACGTACTTGACGAAATCAGATAAAAAGTTTTCCGAATGAAACATTCCGTTAAAGCCCTTTTTATCCCCCTCGTCAGCATCGACATCAAAAAGCGTGCCGACACCGATATACACGGTAAAGGTAAGCAATATCCCGATAAAAAACGTTACCGTAAGAAAATTTATGGTCTTTTTTCTCTTCATTTCCTACCTCCTCATATTATTATGTAATCAAACATTATGTAATTATACTGCTCAAACGAAGGAAGGAAAAACGCTATGGTAAATACGAAAAGCGCAAGCAAAAGAATTATTCCGCACCAATCCCACATCGCCTTGAATTTCGGTCCGACTTTTCCGTAAAGCCTGTGTGTCCAACGGCAGCGCGGAAGTATGACGGCAAGACCGATGAGCGAAACGAAGAAATACTTGCTCAGTGAGAAGGATATGAGTATCATATCAAGCTGATACTCCGCGTTCTCAAAGGATATCCGATCCCAAAAATGGGTTGGAGCACCTCCCACTGTCAAAAAGAACCAGAACATGCCAACGACAAGTACGGTCATCGCGCCAAACAGCATTCGAATTCCCGTTCGTCCTGCCTTGTGCGCCTTTTCAAGCTTGAGCAGCGACGATATCCAAGAGAACACGATAAGGGGTATGGACAGAGCAAGCGCGGTAATATCCGTGCGTATGAGCAGCACCGTGCATATACAGCAGGTCGCAATACGCAAAAGTCCGCCCGAGCTGCGTCCCATGCTTTCGCAAATAGGCGTTGCAACGTATCTTTCCGACCATTCCCTTACGTTCCCAAAAAGAGAAGAGGAATACTCGCTGACAGTTGCCACTCTGAAGGGATTTGCGTCGATCTCGTTTATCTCCATACCGAGCATTCTGCAAAGTCCCACACCCATATCGTAATATCCCGATACAGTAAAGAAAACTCCAAAGTAAAGCAGCACGAGCAAGAAAAGCATGATCGCAAGATTTTGCGACTCCCACGAATAGGCAAATATTTTTACATATCCCTCCATAAAGACCGCACCGACCGCAATTCGCTTGATAAATCCCGTGGCGAAAAGTCTCATTCCCGACGCGCATTTGTATAAACTGAGATTCATTCCGTCCTCGTCGGTAAGCGAGATAAAGCGTTCAAAGCTCAAGAACGGACCGAGTATCATGATCGGGAAGAAGGTAAGATACAGCCAAAGTTCAAAAAATCCTTTCACCTCGGACACTTCCCCTTTGCGGTGATCCCCACCCACGGAATCGAACACGTAAGCCGCCGCGCAAAGAGACGGCATAGTTATTCCCAAGGGATATATCGCGCTTCCCTCGTAGTAAGCGAGCTGTCGCATTACCACAAG
>JAZOON010000027.1:0-3337 GCA_045655045.1 Eubacteriales bacterium
ATTTCCCTGCGGCTTGATGAGATACAATGCTTCGCATTGACGATATGCCGCAACTTCACTTTCGCATATTTTTTTTGAAAAACTCTTGACAAAGCGCAAATGATGTGATATAATCACTTATTATAAACGCGATGATGCGGAATAGTATTCAAAAATCTTCACTTTCAGAGAGTTGCCGTTTGGTGCGAGGCATAGGAGGAGTTTTGTTGAACTCACCGTTGAGCGGTTGCCATGAAAAGGCTCAGTAGTGGCAGACGGGTGCTCCCGTAACAGAGTGAAGATGTGACAGCATCTGAGGTGCATCCCGTTTGGGGTGAAGAAGAGTGGTACCGCGGAAACAAGGATTTTGACGTTTTCGTCTCTTTGACATCGACAAAGAGATGAGAGCGTTTTTTTGTTGAAATAATTCAGTTACGTATTTATATTTGGAAGGAGATTTCAAAAATGAGAAAGATCAACGTTGCAGACGTCACCCTTAAAAAGCTGTCGGAGGATCGCGCGGTATCGCTGCTGTTCCGTGAGAAATCCGCTATTGCCAATTGCGCCGACCGCCTTGGAGCGGATTGCATTGAGCTCCCCCCCGTTAAAAACGCCCGTGAGGATTCTATAATTTATAAAACCGTAGCAAAGAACGTTCAGAATGCTACCTTGGCTATTCCCGTAGGCTTTAGCTCCGAGGAGGCTTGCGTCGCTTGGGAGTGTATCAAGGAGGCGAAAGCCCCCCGTCTTCAGGTGGAGCTTCCCATATCCACTATTCAAATGGAGTATACCTATCACGTAAAGCAGTCCAAAATGCTCGAAAAAATAGGCGAGCTCGTTTCTGCCGCTAAGGCGCTTTGCGGCGACGTAGAGTTTTCCGCGCTTGACGCTACAAGAGCCGACGGGGACTTCCTTATTGCAGCCGTAAAGGAGGCAGAGGCAAAGGGAGCGACTTTGATTACCGTCTGCGATAATAACGGCGCAACAATGCCCGATCAGATCGCAAAAATGGTAGAAATGGTAAAAGAGGCAGTTTCCGTTCCCGTATACGTTCAAGTGTCCGACCGCATAAATATGGCTGTCGCTTCCGCGTTCTCCGCGATCGCGAGCGGTGCTGACGGACTCAAGTGCGCTATGGCGGGTAAGGATATCCTTTTGACAGGTGAGATCTCCGACGCGATAAATGCCTGCGGAGTGCAGATCGGCGCTGAGATAAAGCTTAATAAAACCAATATTCACGCAAGCATCGAGGATATGGTGTCAAGCATTAATCACGGTGCTTACGAAACGCAGAACACGGTCAGCGAAAAGAAGAAGATATTGCTTGACAGCGATTCTACCGTAGCCCAGGTTGCCGAGGCGGCGGCTGTGTTAGGATACGAGCTTTCCGACTCTGACGTCGGTAGCGTTCATAAGGCGCTCGCTCAGGTGTGCGAAAAGAAGGGCGCAGTCGGAGTCAAGGAGCTTGAGGCTCTTATAGCAAGCTCCGCAATGCAAGCTCCCTCTACTTATCATTTTGAAACGTACACGACGACAAGCAGTAATATCTCCAGCTCAATGACGCAGATCGTTCTGAAGTATCACGACGAGACAATATGCGGCGTCAGCGCGGGCGACGGACCTATTGATTCCGCGTTCAGAGCCATAGAGCAGTGCATAGGTCATCACTACGAGCTTGACGATTATCAGGTACAGTCCGTAACCGAGGGCAAGGAGGCTCTTGGCTCGGCTCTCGTAAGACTGCGTGTGGGCGGTAAGCTCTATTCGGGCAACGGAACGTCCACTGACATTATAGCGGCGAGCATAAGAGCGTATATCAACGCGCTCAACAAGATAGTATTCGAGGAGGCTTAAACGGGAATGAAGATAGTTTTTTCCACCAAGAACGTAAGCCGCGCTTCCTTTCTTGATACCTGCCGTTACGCCTACGATTACGGCTTTGAGGGCTTTGAAATATACGATGCCGTAAACGAGAGAAGCTCGCATTACGACAGTATTTTAAGGCGTGACCGCACTGCAGACGCAAAAAGAAAGCTTGTAAACAGAAATCTCTCCGTTTCGGCTCTCCGTATGCCTGCCCCCATTGAAAGTGACGAGACCACGGCAGAGCTTATTCAGAAATACGTGGAAATGGCGGCGGCTTCGGGAATTGACAACGTTATCGTACGCGCTGAGAAGGACGTTTCGTTCGACGCGCTTGACGAAAAGATACTTGCGGCTATAAGACGCGCCGAGGCTGCCGACGTGAACGTTTTGTTTGAAACGGTAGGTCATCTTTCAAACACGGAAAACGTTATAGCTATTATCAACCATTTTGCTTCGTCTGCGGTTGGCGCGGCGTGGAACGTAAGAGGGACTTACTTCGACGCGGGCGAGACTGCCGAGGCAACTATCAAAACGCTTGGAGCTTATATAAAATACGTCCGTCTTGGCGATATGAAGGACGGGAAGACCGTTCTTATCGGCGAGGGTGATCTTGACGTTAAAAAGCTGTTGAACGCGCTGTCCTCTCTGAACTACGAGGGCTTTATCTGCGCGGCTTGGAACGAGGAGATAAGCGATGCGGATATAGTTCTTACACACTTTACGAATTATATCGCGGCACTGGGACGTGAGAAAAAGACCTTTGAGCACGCTTACTATAACCGAGCGAGAACGGGTACGTTCGTCTGGAAAAAGTACGACGTTATAGACGCGACCTTTTCGGACGTTCTTGATACTATGGTCGAGAATTATCCCGACCAGTACGCCTTTAAATACCCCACTCTTGATTACACGAGAACGTACGAGCAGTTCCGCCGCGACGTTGACGAGTGCGCCGCGTCTCTCATTTCATTGGGAGTTAAGGCGGGCGACCACGTCGCTATATGGGCGACGAACGTTCCTCAGTGGTTTATTACCTTCTGGGCGACCACGAAGATAGGCGCGGTCCTCGTTACCGTCAATACCGCGTATAAAATTCACGAGATAGAATATCTGCTCAAGCAGTCCGACACGCATACGCTCGTTATGGTCGAGTACTGCAAGGATATAAATTACAAGGAGATAATCGAGGAGCTTTGCCCCGAGCTTAAGTCGCTTACACCGGGGACTCCCCTGTATTCTAAAAATCTGCCCTTCCTTCGCAACGTGGTAACCGTCGGTTTCGATATGGACGGTTGTCTTACCTGGGAGCAGATGCTCTCCCGCTCCGCGCTCGTTCCGAGAGAGGAGGTGCGCAGACGCGCGTCTTTAGTCAAGCCCGACGACGTTTGCAATATGCAGTATACGTCGGGTACTACGGGATTTCCGAAGGGAGTTATGCTCACTCACCGCAATATAGTGAATAACGGCAAAACCATCGGCGACAGAATGGATC
>JAZOON010000028.1:0-2074 GCA_045655045.1 Eubacteriales bacterium
CGAGCAGTAAATAAAACTCAAAAAAATTGCCCCCGGATCGGGTTTCAATTTTTTAGTGTCGAAAAATGTAAAGTAAAGACGTTCAGCTACTTGACGGCGGGGCTCGCTTGTGGTAAAATGAGCTTATCATGTAAAGGGGCGATAAAATATGTTGTCACGAAGATCGTCAATGCGGTGGCTGTTTGAATATCTGTTTATTGCGGGTATTGCCGTATTGCTTGCATTCAATTATCAGCTTTTTATAGTCAAAAATGATTTTGCTCCCGCGGGACTTAACGGTATTGCTACCATGATACAGTATAAGACCGGCTTCAGTATCGGTTATATGTCGCTTATTATAAATATACCGCTGTGTATACTTGCCTATTTCTTGGTGGATCGCGGATTTGCAAAGCGCTCGCTGTTTTTCTGCCTTGTTTATTCCTTCTGCTTTTTGTATATTCAAAAGATTGGCTTTGATGCCTTTCAGTATGACGCCCGCGGTCACGATACTATATTTCCCGTTATTCTCAGTGGTGTGCTGAGCGGATTTGTTTACAGCATCTGCTTCCGTTGCGGCGCGTCCACAGGCGGTACGGATATTATTTCCAAGTACATAAACAAGAAAAAGCCCGAGCTTAATTTCTTTTACGTTACCTTCGCTCTTAATGCGGTAGTCGCCATAGCGTCGTTCTTCGTTTATGCTACGCCCGACGAGGCGGGCAGTCTTATTTACGACTATAAGCCGGTTGTATTGTGCGTGACTTATTGCTTTATATCCACGTTTTTTGGGAATTATCTTATAATGGGTACAAAGCGCGCTTGCAAATTTATTGTAATAACAACTCATGCCGATGAAATTTCCAATGATATTTTTAAAGTGATCCGTCACGGAACTACCAAGCTTTCCGCGGTGGGGTCCTATTCAAAGACGGAAAAATCAGTATTGATATGTATAGTTAACCGCCACCAGATAATGGAGTTCAAAAAGATACTTTCAAAGTATGACGATACTTTTGCGTATTGCGAAACGGTTGACGAAACTTACGGGAATTTTGTAAAAGTCAAATAAAAATTGCTGTCTCATACGAGACAGCAATTTTTTATAGAATTTACGCCTTGCCGTTAGAGCCGAGAACGTTAACGATCTTGTGAGTAACCATCTTCTTGACCTCTGCGCGAGCAACGGTGAGGTAGCCGCGGGGATCGAATACGGAAGGATCCTCAGCGAAGACGCGGCGAATGCCTGCGGTCATAGCCAGACGGATATCGGAGTCAATGTTGATCTTGCAGACTGCCATGGAAGCTGCCTGTCTGAGCTGCTCCTCGGGGATACCAACTGCGTCCGGCAGTTTGCCGCCCAGCTCGTTGATCTCCTTAACGTATTCCTGAGGAACGGAGGAAGCACCGTGAAGAACGATGGGAAAGCCGGGGATGCGCTTTTCGATCTCTGCGAGAATATCGAAACGGAGCGGAGGGGGAACGAGAATTCCCTTCTCGTTTCTGGTGCACTGCTGTGCGGTGAACTTGTATGCTCCGTGAGAAGTACCGATGGAAATAGCCAGAGAGTCAACACCGGTGCGGTTTACGAAGTCCTCAACTTCTTCGGGACGGGTGTAAGAGGAATGCTCTGCAACTACGTCGTCCTCAACGCCTGCCAGAACGCCCAGCTCGCCTTCAACTACGCAGCCGTGTGCATGTGCGTACTCAACTACCTTCTTGGTAAGAGCAACGTTCTCTTCGTAATCGAAGTGAGAGCCGTCGATCATAACGGAGGTAAAGCCGCCATCGATGCAGGACTTGCAGATATCGAAGTCTGCGCCGTGGTCAAGGTGAAGAGCGAAGTCAACGCCGCTGTCCTCAGCTGCAGCCTTTGCCAGAGACAGAAGATAAGCGTGCTTTGCGTATTTACGAGCGCCTGCGGAAACCTGCAGAACAACGGGGGATTTCTGCTCAGCAGCAGCCTCGGTTATTGCCTGAATGATCTCCATGTTGTTGATGTTAAAAGCACCGATGGCGTAGCCGCCGCGGTATGCCTTTTTGAACATTTCTGTAGTTGTTCCAAGTGCCATAATGGAATTCCTCCGATAAAAAT
>JAZOON010000029.1:0-6363 GCA_045655045.1 Eubacteriales bacterium
ATCTTGAGTCCCGATACCGCGATAAAGCCGTAAAGCGCGATACAAACACCGCCCATTACGCACGAGGGAATAGAGTCAACGAATGCAACGAAGGGAGAGATGAACGCGATAGCTATCGCGCCGACAGCCGCCGCGAGTATGGTTACGACGGATGCGTTACCCGTTATAGCAACGCAACCGACGGACTCGCCGTAGGTGGTGTTGGGGCAGCCACCGAAGAACGCGCCCGCCATAGAGCCAACGCCGTCTCCGAGAAGCGTTCTGTGAAGTCCGGGATCCTTGAGAAGATCCTTCTCTATTATGGAAGAAATGTTCTTGTGATCGGCGATATGCTCCGCAAATACTACGAATGCAACGGGAACGTAAGCCGCGAATACAGTCAGGAAATAAGAGCCTGTAAATCTGTCAAACGCACCGAACGCCTTAACAAAGGTGAAGTCGGGAATATCGATAAACGTAGTGATCTTAACGCCGTCCGCAACGAGTGCCTTAAAGGACGAGAAATCGATTATCTTAAGAGCGTCAACGCCTGCGATAGCGCCGATTATTGTGAATATCAAAGCAACCGCATAGCCTGCGAGTATACCGAGAATGAACGGGATGAGCTTCATCATCTTCTTGCCGTATACCGAGCATACGATAACCGTTGCAAGCGTTGCAAGACCGCAAAGCACTGACAGCCATATATGTACGGGAGCGGTTTCGGGCGTAGGCTGATTGTTAAGGTCGTTTATTGCGTTGGACGCGAGAGAAAGACCGATAATAGCAACCGTAGGACCGATAACCACGGGAGGCATAAGCTTGTTTATCCAAGAGACACCGGCGTATTTTACCGCGATAGAGATAGCGACGTAAACAAGTCCCGCGAGGACTGCGCCTATGATAAGTCCAAGGTATCCGAGAGCCACGGTTGACGCGCCTGCAAATGCCGCCGCCATTGAGCCGAGGAACGCAAACGATGAGCCGAGGAATACGGGGCTTCTGAACTTAGTGAACAACAGATAAACTATCGTTCCGACACCCGCGCCCACGAGAGCCGCTGCGGGAGCCATTCCGTTTCCTATTATTACGGGAACGACGAGGGTAGCCGCCATTATGGCAAGCAGCTGTTGGATAGCAAATACGATAAGCTGTGGCCACTTTGGTTTGTCATGAATGTTAAAGATGAGCTTCATACTTTAAATATCCTCCTGAAATTTTGTACTTTTAGTATATCATAAAATGCGAATTTTGTAAATAGAAAAAATTATTTTTAATAATTTTCCGCCATTTTTTTATCTTGCTTGACAAAACGGCTTTTTTTTGATAAAATTGATTATATATTGCCTTATAAGAGGTTAGAATGAATAAATTTACAGAAATTTCCATAATTGGTGGGGGACATGCGGGAATCGAGGCGGCACTTGCCTCAGCGAGAACGGGCAGAGATACAGTTCTCTTCACGATGTCCTTCGAAGCTATTGCCAATATGCCATGTAATCCGTCTATCGGCGGAACGGGAAAGGGACATTTGGTTTATGAAATAGACGCGCTCGGCGGAGAGATGGGAAGAGCGGCGGATAAGGTCACGCTCCAATCAAGGACGCTCAATCTTGGCAAGGGCGCGGCGGTACATTCAAAGAGAATACAGGCGGACAGAAAAAAATATCAGTCGATAATGAAGCAAACGCTTGAAAAAACACCCAATCTTCGCTTGGTTCAGGCGGAGATCGTTGAGATCGGGGTTGAGGACGGACGTGTTACCTACGTCAGGACGAAGCTTGGCGAGGTGTGGCACTGTAAGGCGGCTATAATCTGCTCGGGAACGTATCTTGACAGCCGCATTTTCGTTGGAGACGTCAATTACGAAAGCGGTCCTGACGGTTTTCTTGCGTCAAAGGGACTTTCCGCGTGCCTTTTGCAGCTTGGTATTAAGCTGTTGCGATTTAAAACGGGTACTCCGTCAAGAGTTAAGAAAAGCAGTATTGATTTTTCCGAGCTTGAGGTGCAAGAGGGTGAGGAGAGGATAATTCCCTACTCTTCCGAAACGCCTGACGGATATTTTGACACGCTTCGACAGCTTCCCTGTCACGTCGTATATACGAACGCCGAAACGCACAGAGTTATAAAGGATAATATCCACCGTTCAGCAATGTATTCAGGGCAAATTCACGGTACGGGACCGCGATACTGTCCGTCAATCGAGGACAAGCTCACAAGATTTGCCGATAAGGAGCGACACCAGCTTTTCGTCGAGCCTGTAGGGGCGGACACTGAGGAGATGTATATTCAAGGCTTCTCCACTTCCCTGCCTATTGACGTTCAGCACGAGATGCTTTCTACGCTGAAGGGCTTTTCAAAAGCGGAAATAATGCGATATGCTTACGCGATAGAGTATGACTGTATTGATCCTACGCAGCTTTTGCCCACGCTTGAATTTAAAGAAATAAAAGGTCTTTACGGTGCGGGACAGTTTAACGGAACGTCAGGATATGAGGAAGCGGCGGCGCAAGGACTTATTGCGGGACTTAATGCTTCCCTTTCAATTCAGGGAAAAGAGCCGCTCATACTCACGCGCTCGGAAAGCTATATAGGAACGCTTATCGACGATCTTGTGACCAAGGGAACGAACGAGCCTTACAGAATGATGACGTCGCGTTCGGAATACAGACTTCTTCTCCGCCAGGATAACGCAGACGCAAGACTTACTCAAAAGGGATACGAAGCGGGGCTCGTTACTGAGTCGCAATATCAGGCATTTTGCAAGAAGCAAGACCTTATAAACGGGGAAATTGAGCGTTTGAACACAACTTTTATATCTCCAAGCGTTGCAAATCCCCTGCTCTCCTCTATGGAGCTTACCCCAATATCCACGGGATTTTCACTTGCTGAGCTGCTACGAAGACCACAGTTGACCTACGATACGTTAGCCAAAATTGACAAAAACCGTCCTTCCCTTCCCCCTCGTGTGGTTCAGACGGTTGAGGTAACAGTAAAATACGAAGGATATATAAAACGCCAGATAAGCGAGGTACAACGCCACGAAAAGCTTGAAACCAAGCGACTTCCCGCTGATATATCCTATAAATCAATCAAGGGATTACGAATTGAGGCGGCACAAAAGCTTGACGCTATCAAACCGTTAACCGTAGGTCAGGCATCACGAATAAGCGGCGTTAATCCCGCGGACATATCCGTTTTGCTGATATACCTCGGAATAAAATAAACAGAATTGTTCCACGTGGAACATTTGCGGTCGCGCACCAAGAATGTTTCACGTGGAACATTGGAGTAACAGATGAACTTTAATGAATTTTACGCATATTGCGAGCAGATCTTTGAGGCTAATTCGTTTTTGCCGAAGCTTGATGAATATAAAGTCAAAAAGCTATATGAGCTGACCGAATATATGCTTGACGTTAATCAAAGAATGAATTTAACGGCTATAAAAGACGAAAAGTCAGTAATTTTAAAGCATTATGCCGACTCGCTTGCCGTTTGCAATCATATTGAAGAAAATGCAAATATAATTGACGTCGGTTGTGGCGCGGGCTTTCCGACATTGCCGTTGGCAATATTCAGACCTGACGTTACAATACTTGCTCTTGACAGCACGGCAAAAAGAATTGAATACGTAAGATCAGCCGCGAAATTGCTCGGACTCGAAAATGTAAATGCCGTCTCGGCTCGCGCCGAAGCTCTTGCAAACGACAGATCCTATAGAGAGACGTTTGATTATGCAACCGCAAGAGCGGTCGCAAATCTTCCGATACTCACGGAGCTTTGCTTGCCGTTCGTTCGAGTTGGCGGGAAATTCATAGCTATGAAATCTCAAAAAACAGAAAGTGAGATCTCGGACGCCGAGACGGCTATCAAACGTTGCGGAGGCTTGCTTAACAAAGTGAACGAATTTAAGCTCTCTGACGGTGCTGAAATTACAGAGGACAGAACGCTTGTTCTGATTGACAAGAACACACAAACTTCAAAGGAATTTCCAAGGGAGTATGCAAAAATAAAGAAAAAGCCGCTTTGAGCGGCTTTTTTGTTCCACGTGGAACATTAAAAGTGAAAGTATGTGAGTGTTCCACGTGAAACATTTGAAAAGTTTTCTAAAATCGTCAAAATTCTCTTGCAATATTCTATATAATATGGTATAATTTATTTGTGTAAATGTCAGGGGCTGAAAATCTGCCTCATATACTATAAAACGAAGAAAGGATATAAGATTATGGCTAAAATTATTTCTCTCGCCAATCAAAAGGGCGGAGTTGGAAAAACCACGTCGTGCGTGAATATTGCCGCTTCTTTGGGCATTCTCGGACACAGAGTGCTTGTGATAGACCTTGACCCGCAGGGTAATACCACAAGCGGAGTGGGTATAACGAAAAGAGGATTGAGGGGGACTACGAAGGAGCTTCTTAACGGTGAAATGAACGTTAAGGATATCATTCGTGAAACTCCATATGAAAATCTCTCCGTAATTCCGGCAAATACAACGCTTACCAGCGCAGAATTTGAGCTTTTTGATTTTGATGACAGCGAATACCGTATGAAAAACGCTCTTAAAGAGGTTATGGACGATTTTGATTACATACTCATCGACTGTCCGCCCTCGCTCGGCAGACTTACAGTTAACGCCTTGACGGCAAGTGACGGCGTAATAGTTCCTATGCAGTGCGAGTTTTATGCGCTTGAGGGACTTTCACAGCTTATGATAACCGTTCGTCTTATTCAGAAGAACTATAACCCCGACCTTAATATCAGCGGAATTCTGATAACGATGTATAACGGCAGACTTCTTTTGTCCATGCAGGTCATCAACGAGCTTAAAAAGCACTATGAGGACAAGCTTTTTGACACCAAAATATCGAGAAACGTAAAGCTTTCGGAAGCACCCAGCTTTGGTAGACCCGTATACTACCACGACAAGAATTCCAAGGGCGCAAAGGAATATCTTGAGGTTGCTAACGAAATAGTCGGAAGAATTTAAGGCGGGAGGAAAATATGTCAAAAAAAATATCAGGACTTGGAAAAGGACTTGACGAGCTTCTTGAGGACAACAATCCCACAGCGAGGACTAACGTAAAGCCGCTCGTTGTTTCAAAGGGAGAGGTAAGTACAGATGCGGCAAAGAAGAGAACGAGCGTTGATCTTTACGGCAGCACCACAAAGACACTTTACGATACCAAGCCGAAAACGAAAAGCGTGAAATCCAATTTCAAAAAATAAAAGAGGGAACACTCAAAAAATATTTTTATAAAGGTGGTAACAAATGGCAAAAAAAGCAGGAGGTCTTGGAAGAGACTTTTACTCAATATTTGACGATAATATACTTGAAGCGAGCAAGGGCGCGGCGGAAAATATCAGAATTTCCGATATAGAGCCTCGACACGACCAGCCGAGAAAGACCTTTGAGAAGGAAGCTCTTGAGGTTCTGGCTGATTCTATCGCGGCGTACGGCGTGCTTCAACCTATAATCGTCCGTGCAAATCCGATAGCTGAGGGAACGTACGAGATAATCGCGGGAGAAAGACGCTGGAGAGCGTCAAAAATGGCTGGACTTACAGAGATCCCCGCAGTTATATTTGACGGAGACGAGCTCAAGGCGGCTCAGGTAGCTCTCATTGAGAACATTCAAAGAGAGGACCTTAATCCCGTTGAAGAAGCTATGGGATACGGCGCTCTTATCGAAAGATTCGGACTTACTCAGGAGCAGGTCGCAAAGCAGGTCGGAAAGAGCCGTCCCGCAGTCGCGAATATGCTTCGTTTGCTCGACCTTCCGACAGACGTTCTTGAAATGCTTCGTGACGGGGTGATAACGGCAGGACACGCAAAGGCGCTTCTCGCGCTTTCGGGCGAGGAGCTTATGACGGAAACGGCAAACAAGGTCGCAGAGCGAGGACTTTCCGTCCGCGAAACGGAAGCCTACGTTCAGAGAATAAACAATCTCAGGGAAGAGCCGACAGAGGAGAGAGTTCATCCTCAGATCAAGGCTCATATGAAGGAGCTTGAGCGCAGAGCTATGTCAACTCTCGGAAGAAAGGTACGCATCTCCCGCTCAACTCACAAGAAGGTATTGGAGCTTTCCTACAGTGACGACGAGGACCTCGAAGCGCTTCTTACGTCTCTTTGCGGAGCAAATATCTTTAGCGAAACCAACGACTAATTAAAAAGTAGACAAAAATTTACATATTTTTCCATATTATATAAAAAAGAAAGGCAGTAAAAAATGTTAGACATCAGATATATCAAGGAAAATCCCGAAGAAGTAATTGCAAGACTTGCCAAGAAGGGCAAGGACGCCAAGGAAGAGATCGCTCAGATTTTGTCGTTGGATGCCGAAAGAAGAAGCCTCATTGCCGAGACCGAGGCAATCAAGGCAGA
>JAZOON010000030.1:0-6276 GCA_045655045.1 Eubacteriales bacterium
TTGGGTGCTGACGAAGGAACCCTCTGGTACGAATCGGCGGATGCGAAAAAGCAAATAACTCCCATTTTGTTGGAGCAGGTGAACGAGAAGCTCTCGGAAAAGAGAATAATAAAGCTTTATTCAAAGGCTGAATAAGTAAAAAAACTGTCTCGACGTAAGTTGAGGCAGTTTTTTAGGTTAGCTTGCGTGTGGAACGAAGGGAATATGGTTTTGCTGCCTTTTTTGAAAAAAAGGCAGCGCCAAAAAACTTCTTGAATAAAAGGGAAGTGGTGGCGAAGTCTGTGTCAGAACCTTAGGGGCTGTCTCATTTAGATGCAGAAGTCGCGATTTAGTTCTCGTAGGCGTACAGGAGTACGCCAGAGAGCCAAATCGCGGCTAAAAAACACATATAAAATGAATTTTGAGAGATTTATCTCGAAAATTTCTACATAAAACCCGCTTTCACTATCGTTTTTTTTGATAGCAAAAGCGGATTTTTACTGTTTTTATATTCGTGTGTTTTTGTTCTGCGCTAAATGAGACAGCCCCTTGAACGAACGTATGCCGAAAATCCTTGTTGGGGCTCGTTCGGTAATGGTGTTCTCGTGACTAAAAATTCCTTAGTCTCCCGACCTCATTATATCACCTTCCTGCACGTCAAACGGAACACGGGTGAAAAATATCATTGACGGGTGTGGAGCGGAGGGGAGAGCTTCTCCCTTTTCTGAATATATTTCGGATACGTTGAAAGCTTTTCCAAATTCACGGGGGGAGATTATTTCCGCAGTGTTTCCAATGGAGACCTTGTTCCTCTGTATAAAGGGGTAAAGTCTGCCGTTTTCGTTTTCTATCGGCACTCCGTCGGGATATGAATAGGAGTCTTTATTCAACGCCGTAGCAAAGTAAGCCTTTTCGCGGATATATCCCGTTGTAGATGCGAGCTGCGGGGCATTTTCGGGAAGATTAAGATAGTACCCCGTGCAGTATTCGCGGTGAGATACGCTGTCAAGCTCCCGCAAAAGACGCTCGTCGAACTTATACGTTTCGGGAGAAGCGTAAAATCCGTCCATAGCCATTCTGTAAGCGTTGGTAACGACAGCGGTATAATACGCGCTTTTCATTCTGCCCTCTATCTTAAACGAGTCGATTCCCGCATTTATAAGCTCTGGAATTATTGATACGGTACACATATCCTTTGAGGACATTATAAACGTTCCAAGCTCGTTTTCTTCAATGGGGAGAGGAACGTCAGGTCGCTTTTCCTCAACTATAACGTAATTCCAACGGCAAGGCTGAGTGCATGCGCCTCTGTTTGCGTCACGCCCCGTAAGGTGGTGCGAGAGCATACATCTTCCGCTGTACGAGACACACATAGAGCCGTGGACGAACGCTTCTATCTCCACGTCGGGCGGAAGAGAGTCGCGTATATATTTTATTTCGTCAAGAGTAAGCTCTCTGGCGAGTACGACTCTTTTCGCACCGAGAGAAACGTACGAAAGAGCCGCTTGCGCGCTTACTATCCCCGCTTGAGTGGATATATGTATTTCCACGTCGCCGAGAATTCTTCTTATAAGCGAGAGAACTCCGAGGTCGGCAACTATAAAGGCGTCTATATTTGCGCCCTTTATATCCGTAAGAAACTGCTCAAGAGAGGCGTATTCGTCGTTGTGAGGCATAGTGTTCAAGGTAAGATACAGCTTTTTTCCTCTTGAATGAACGTATTCGGATGCAAGATAAAGCTCCTCTACTGAAAAATTGTCCGCGGCGGAGCGCATACCGAAGCGCTGACCCGCAAGATATACGGCGTCAGCTCCGTAAAGAACAGCCGCGCGAAGCTTTTCAAAATTTCCCGCGGGAGATAATAATTCTGCCATTTTGTGTCCTTCTTTTTCTTTATTTACTGAATTTATTTTAACATATCAAGGAAATAAAGTCAATACAAAAACGCGTACTTGTGAGAAAATCGTAAATTCTCACGGGAAAAGTCGACGGTGAAAAAGATAAATTTTCTCAGCACGATATACGGAGATGAAAAATGACAGACCTTGCACGGTCTGTCATTTTTCTATGCTGTTGTGATTTCTTATAAACTCTTTGATATCAGAAAGCAATTTTACGTCGTCGTCGGTGATTGATTCGAACTCACCGAGATTCAGAAGATAACGCGGGTCCAAATTCAGTATCTGACATATTCTGCGAAGCTGTTCAAGGCTCGGCTCTTGAACGTCGCGCTCTATTTTTGAATAGTTTGACTGATTCATAGGTATAAGCGTTGCCATTTCGCGCTGGGAGAGATCCATATCCTCTCTTCTGTTTCTGATTTTTTCTCCAATATTCAATCAACCTCACCTCCTATGAATATTATTATAGCATTTTTAACTAAAAGTATTGACAATTAGTTCAAAAAGTGATATAATGTCGAAAATGAGTTACAAAATAACTCAAAAATTGACAAGGAGGCGAAAAAGCATTATGAAAAACAAGTCTCTTTTTGCTCAAATAATATTCATCGTCATACTTGCCGTCGTGTGTCTTATGGCAACGGTGGGAATTTCGCTTTTGGCGGGTACGGTTGACGCGGATATATTTGATCTAAGAAAGCTCAATTTTTCAAACGTAATTCTCGTTCTGTTTATCGGAGGCTTTATCAGCTGTGTTGCGGTTGGCATAGGAATTCTCTTCGTTACACGGACGGCATGGATTAAAACCAAGGACTATTTTAAAGAAAACAATAAAAAAGGAGAAACGAAAAAATGAAATGTGTCAATCACCCCGAGCGTGAAGCGGACGGAATGTGTGCCTATTGCGGTAAACCGTTCTGCAAGGATTGTCTGGTAGAGGTAAAGGGAAGAATGTATTGCAAAAACGATCTTGGCAACGTTTTGGACGAGGCTAAGCAGCAGGCCAGCGCAGCGACTCCCGTTATCAATATCAGCAACTCCAATGAGAGCACGAACACCAACAGCAACGTAAATAACAATACGAACACAGGTAGCGGACTTCCCCCGAGAAAGAAAAAAATGGTTGCGCTCATTCTTTGTGTGCTTGGCTTTTTCGGTCTTGCGGGATTTCACAGAATGTACGTCGGAAAGGCAGGCAGCGGAGTTCTGTACCTGTTTACGTACGGCATTTGCCTGATAGGAACGATTATCGACCTTATTTCCATACTTTCTGGCGGCTTCCGCGATAGCTATGGTCAACCTCTGGCGTAAATATAAAAACGCGCCTAAAAGAAAAAAGCAAGCTCTGCGCTCGGTAGTTGCGGGGGTTGCTTTTTTTGCTTTTCTTTACGGCGTGACGAGATTTACCGACGAGCCGTTATGCCCGATAAAACGGTTTTTCGGCGTTTCTTGTCCGGGGTGCGGTCTTACCCGAGGCTTTATCTGTATTTTGAAATTTGATTTTGCAGAGGCTTTTCGGTATCACGTTTTATCAATTCCTCTGTTTGTTTCGATTTTTGCTTATTGCCTTTGCTGCGCTCTTGATATCATTGTCGGAACGGATCTGGTTGTAAAAATCGATAGGCAGTTGCAGAAAAAATATATGTTTATTTTATATTTTGCTTTGATAATTTTTTCGGCTTTTGTAAATTACGGAAGGTAAAATTGCAAAGTAACTATTGAAAAAAATGACAATATATGTTATAATATAATTTAATGTACTGCAAAAAGGAGATTTATATAAATGAAACTTGGTATCGTAGGACTTCCAAACGTAGGAAAAAGCACGCTTTTCAATGCGCTTACGGGCGCGGGGGCAGAGTCGGCAAACTATCCGTTCTGCACAATTGAACCGAACGTCGGTGTGGTTGCGGTTCCCGATGCGAGACTTGACTATCTTGCAAAGATGCATTCGCCCGAAAAGTACACACCCGCAGTTATCGAATTCGTTGATATTGCGGGACTTGTAAAGGGCGCGTCTCAGGGCGAGGGACTTGGAAACAAATTCCTTTCGCACATAAGAGAGGTTGACGCTATAGTTCACGTCGTCCGTTGCTTCAAGAACGAAAATATCGTTCACGTTG
Organism: Eubacteriales bacterium; assembly: GCA_045655045.1. Taxonomy (GTDB): domain Bacteria; phylum Bacillota; class Clostridia; order Oscillospirales; family CAG-272; genus HGM12713. The sequence goes on from JAZOON010000030.1 coordinate 4,004, forward strand.
ACGGAAATATCAACTCTTTGCGCGACCTTGAAACCATAAATCTTGAGCTTATCTTTTCGGATATAGAAATGGTTGAGCGACGCATAGACCGTACCAAGAAGGCTATGAAGGGTGACAAGACGCTTGCGGCGGAGCTTGCTGTATTTGAAAAGCTTCACGCCGCGCTTTCCGACGGAAAGTGCGCTCGCGAGGTCGAGCTTGACGAGACGGAGAGGGAATGTCTGTTCGATACTCCTCTGCTTACTATGAAGCCCGTTATCTACGTTGCGAACGTAAGCGAGGACGAGGTTGGCGACGAGCCCGTGGACAACGAGGACTATATGGCGCTTAAGGCTCAGGCAGAGCGTGAGCACGCGGGAGTTATTGCCGTTTGCGCACAGCTTGAGGCGGAGATAGCGGAGCTTGAGGGCGAGGAAAAAGAGATGTTCCTTGAAGACCTCGGCATAAAGGAAAGCGGTCTTGACAGACTTATCAAGGCAAGCTATTCGCTTCTCGGACTTATCAGCTATCTTACGGCAGGACCTCAGGAGGTAAGAGCTTGGACTATAACCAAGGGTACTAAAGCTCCTGGCGCGGCAGGAAAGATACACAGCGACTTTGAGCGCGGTTTTATCCGTGCGGAGATAGTTTCCTTTGACGACCTCGTAAAGTGCGGCAGCATGAACGCGGCGCGCGAGGCTGGACTTTACCGAAGCGAGGGCAAGGAATACGTTATGAAGGACGGAGACATAGTTCTTTTCCGCTTTAACGTATAAGAGGTAAGCTTATGAGAATGAGAAAGAAAAAGCACGGAGCGGAGCGTATTGCCGCTTGCTCGCATTTGCTTATTGAAAACGTAGAAACGCTGAAGGACGGCTTTGAGGGAATATTTGACGCGGAGCGTCCCGTACATATGGAGATAGGCTGCGGAAAGGGAAATTTCGCTTGCGGAATGTCGGAAAAACACCCCGATATAAATTTCGTTGCCGTCGAGAGAGTTTCGGACGTCTGCTGTATCGCGCTTGAAAAGGCGAACGGAAGAACGGCGGACAGAAAGGGTGACAATCTCCGCTTTATAATCGGAGACGCAAAGGACCTCTCGGAGAACGTAAGACCTAAGTCTCTTGACTGCATATACCTCAATTTCAGCGACCCGTGGCCCAAGTCGGGACACGCAAAGAGAAGGCTTACGCACTCAGGCTTCCTTTCCATATACAAAAAGCTGCTTAAGGATGACGGTATACTCCGTCTGAAAACGGACAACGTAGGTCTTTTCGATTTCACGCTTGAGGAGCTTGAGGCGTTCGGTGCGGAGATAATCTGGCAGACAAGAGATCTTCACTCCACCCCAGAGAATGCCGACAACGTAATGACCGAATACGAAAAGAACTTTTCCGATAAAGGCACTCCTATCTGCTCGGTATGGGCAAGATTTAAGTAAGAGAGAAACACAATGATCAAAGAACTTATAGATAAAAGCAGAAGTCACAGAGAATTTCTTGCGGGCGCAGCCGTTCCGAGAGAGAGACTTGAAGCGTGGATACTGAACGCAAGTCACAGCCCAGCGGCTATGAATCTGCAAACGCTCAAATATAAGATAGTTGACCAAGAGGGAGAGGTGGCAAGACTTTTGCCGCTTACTCGCTGGGCGGCGGCTCTGTCCGTAAAGCTCCCACCAGAGGGACACGGACCGACGGCGTTTATCGTTATCTGCCACGACGAGAACATCGCACCGATGAAGCCGATATTCTCAATAGACGTTGGCATTTGTGCGCAAAGCATAATGCTTTCTGCCGCCGAGGACGGCTTTGGAGGCTGTATGATCGGCTCGGCTTCTCCCAATGCGGTGGCTGACTTGTTGGGACTTGACGGGCATCTTAAGCCTATGCTTATTCTCGCGCTCGGCGTTCCCGAGGACGAAGTAGTGCTTACGAAGGCTGAGGGAAGCGTGGCGTACTACAGAGACACGGCGAACGTCCACTACGTCCCCAAAAGACCGCTTGATGAGATAATTATAAAATGACGGAAAAGAAGGATATTTTGAATGAGCCCTCGGGCTTGCTTATACTTCATAAGCCCGTGGGGATAACCTCACACGACGCGGTGTATAAGATACGCAGACTTTTCGGTACGAAAAGGGTAGGGCATACGGGTACGCTTGATCCGCTTGCGGAGGGAGTCCTCGTAATGCTTGTCGGCAGGGCTGCTAAGGCAGCGGAATACCTCGTATGCGATACAAAGGAATACGCTGCGACGCTCAGACTCGGTATCACCACCGATACCGAGGACGTGAC
>JAZOON010000031.1:0-6812 GCA_045655045.1 Eubacteriales bacterium
TACATTGAGTCGTTATCAGCCATAAGCTTGTAGTCAAGCATTGCAGGAGTCTTTTCGTCAGCGTTGCCGATAAGATCCTCACGGACGATAACGAGGGTAAGACCTGCGGGAGCCATATTCTTCTGTGCACCTGCGTAGATAAGACCGAACTTGCTTACGTCAACGGGCTCGGAGATAATGCAAGACGACATATCGGCAACGAGCGGAACGTCTCCCGTATCCGGAATGTAGCCGTACTTCGTTCCGTAAATGGTGTTGTTAAAGCATACGTGAACGTAAGAAGCATCGGGACGTACCATATCCTTGGTTACAGTGGGAATATGGTCAAAATTGTCGTCCTTGGTGGTTGCTATGCACTTAACGTCGTAGCCCATCTTCTGAGCTTCCTTATACGCCTTGCCTGAGAACTGACCTGAAACTACGTAGTCAGCCTTGCCTGTTCTACCGATAAGGTTAAGCGGAACTGCTGCAAACTGCGTGGACGCGCCGCCCTGAAGGAAAAGTACCTTGTAGTTGTCGGGAATATTCATAAGCTTACGGAGCATAGCCTCCGCATCGTTTATTATAGCTTCATAATCCGGAGATCTGTGGGACATCTCCATTACCGACATACCGGACTCACCGTAGCAAACAAGCTCGCTTGCTGCTTTTTCGAGTACTTCCAAAGGAAGCATGGAAGGGCCCGCCGAAAAATTGTAAACTCTGTTCATTTTATGAACCTCCGTAATTAAATAAAACGTTGTTATACCGACGGTCCTCGCCGCCGATAAAATATAATATATATTATATTATTTTTGCTTTCGTTCGTCAAGAGTTTAACGAAGATTTTTACAAGAAATTTTTATTTTCTACATTTTAGTGACATTTGATATATGATTTTTGTCAATATTGTGCAGTTTTAATCCTTAATTGTTATAAGATCAGCCGCGTACGGCAGTGATCTTATCCAATCGCACAGCGTATGCCACTCTGCGAGCTTATGATTTTTTCTTGCGTAGTATATGTTTATGAGATTTTCATAGTTAAGCGTCACCGTTCTCATCTGGTTGTAGCTTGACGGAAGAAGCTGTATCATATTGTGCCAGCTCTGTCTGTCCTCCTTGTTTTCGCAAAACTTCTGTCTCTCCGACTCAAGGTAAGCTATAAGAGCATCAAGCGCGCAAAGTCCGCCCTCGTCAAGCCTGTCGCAGGAAAAATCCTCTCTGTCAAAAGCCTTCGCGTGTATCTTATGCATAGTCGAGCAGGAGTTTGCTACCGTACCAACCTTATAGGTATCAAATTCCTTCCACCAATAAAGCGGTGCGGTTATATCCACGGACACAAAGATCATTCTCAGATACTTTCTGTGGTCGCTCCCTGCCCTTGCAAGTCTGCGCGCAAGGTCGAGATCGTTCTCTCCAAGCACAAACTCGCCCTTTTCGTTGTACTCACTATCCATTCTTCCCCAGCTATTCAGAGGATTCCTCGCGCCTCTTATGGCGTTCTCCATATTCATTACCGAGGTTCGTTCAATCTTTATCATTTTTCTTCTCCTTATATTTCGCGGTATGTATCTGCTCTGCCGTCATTCCTCACTGACAAGACACAAGCCTCAACATAACCGCTTGCTTTATCATACAGAAAGCTCAAAAAACATTTTATATCTAATCATATCATATTTTCTCCTAAAAGTCAATAAAAGTCGATTGACTTTTTTCCATTTTTGTGTTATTATATTAGTATAATACAATTTTGGGAGATAAAAAATGCTTAACGATCAACTCGTTTCCTACTCCGGGGTACAGCCAAGCGGGAATCTGACTATTGGAAACTATCTCGGAGCGATAAAAAATTTCTCGCTCTACTCTGAAAAATACAAATGCTTTTATTGCGTCGTTGACGAGCACGCAATTACCGTGCGTCAAGTTCCCGCGGAGCTTCGCAGACGTACGTATGAAACGCTCGCTCTTTATATTGCCTGCGGACTCGATCCCGAGAAGAATACGCTCTACGTTCAGTCTCACGTACACGAACACGCGGAGCTTTCGTGGATACTCAACTGCTTTACTATGTTCGGCGAGCTTTCCCGTATGACACAGTTCAAGGATAAGAGCGCGAAGCACTCCGACAACATAAACGCGGGGTTGTTTACTTATCCTACGCTTATGGCGGCTGATATTCTTCTTTACCAGACCGACGTAGTTCCCGTCGGTATAGATCAGAAGCAGCACGTTGAGCTTTGCCGTGATATTGCAGAGCGCTTCAATCAGCTATATCCTAATACGTTTACCGTTCCCGAGCCTATCATCAGCAAATCGGGAATGAAGATAATGTCTCTTGCCGAGCCTACAAAAAAGATGTCTAAATCCGACGAGAACACAAATGCTGTGGTCTATATCCTTGACGACAAGGATACTATTATACGCAAATTCAAGAGAGCGGTCACCGATTCCGAGACGTGTGTACGTTTTGCAGAGGGTAAGGACGGAATAAATAACCTTATGACCATCTACTCCTGCTTTACGGGTAAGACCGTGGAAGAGATCGAAAAGGAATTTGACGGAAAGGGCTACGGAGATTTCAAGTTGGCTGTCGGAGAGGCTTGCGCCGATGCGCTCGCGCCCGTTCAGCAGAGATTTAACGAGCTTCTTTCGGACAAGGCGTACCTTGAAGAGCTTATGAAAAAGGGCGCGGAGGAGGCTTCGTACTACGCTCGCCGCACTCTGGGCAAGGTTCAGAAAAAACTCGGTTTCGTAAAAATCTGAAACCGTATTGACTAAAAAGAAAAAATATTATATAATATTGTTGTAAACAAAAAGAAAGGCTGGTTTATTCAATGGAACAGGAAAAAATCAATTCTCTGAAGAAAACAGCCGCGCAGATCAGACTCGATATTCTCGAAGAGGTCCATGCGGCAAGCTCGGGACACCCCGGCGGTTCTCTTTCAATCGCGGAGATCATAACTTATCTCTACTACGTAGAAATGAACGTTGATCCCAAAAATCCCCAATGGGCAGACCGTGACAGACTCGTATTGTCCAAGGGCCACACAGCTCCCGCGCTCTACGCCGCACTTGCTGAAAAAGGATTCTTTGACAGAAGTGAGCTTAAAAAGCTCCGTCATATCGACTCCTTCCTTCAGGGACATCCCGATATGAAGGGTACGCCAGGAATTGATATGTCAACGGGTTCTCTCGGACTTGGCATCTCGACCGCATGCGGTATGGCTTTGGCAGCAAAGATAGATAATAAATCCTACCGTACTTACACGATAGTCGGAGACGGCGAAAGTGAAGAAGGTCAGGTTTGGGAGGCTGCAATGTTTGCGGCGCACTACAAGCTTGATAATCTTTGCGTTATACTTGACTGGAACGGACTTCAGATAGACGGCCCCATAACCGAGGTCATGAACCCCACGCCTCACGACAAGAAGCTCGAAGCCTTTGGCTTCCATGTTATTTCCATTGACGGTCACGATTGGAACGCGATAGAAGCGGCATTCAACGAGGCAAAATCAGTTAAGGGCAAGCCTACAGCGATAATCGCAAGAACCGTTAAGGGTAAGGGCGTTTCGTTTATGGAAAATCAGGTCGGCTGGCACGGCTCTGCTCCTAATGACGAGCAGTACGAGCAAGCTGTAGCTGAGATAAAGGCTACTATGTAAGGAGGCGCGAAAAAATGGCAGAAAAGATTGCAACAAGAGAAGCTTACGGCAACGCTTTGGCGGAGCTTGGTGATAAATATGATTTCGTGGTGCTTGACGCAGACCTTGCGGCGGCAACGAAAACGGGTGTATTCAAGAAAAAATTCCCCGAACGTTTCTTCGACTGCGGAATTGCCGAAGGAAATATGATAAGCGTTGCGGCAGGTCTTGCGGCTGCGGGAAAGGTGGTTTTCGCTTCCTCATTCGCAATGTTTGCGGCAGGACGCGCTTTCGAGCAGGTCAGAAACAGCGTTGGATATCCTCATCTTAACGTCAAGATAGGCGCAACTCACGCGGGAATTACCGTAGGTGAGGACGGCGCTACCCACCAGTGTCTTGAGGACTTCGCTCTTATGAGATCTATTCCCGGCATGGTCGTTATCAACCCCGCGGACGCAGTAGAAGCAAGAGCGGCTGTTGAGGCGGCTATCAATTACGTCGGTCCCGTTTATATGAGATTTGGAAGATATGCAGTTCCTACGATATACGATAAGGACAGCTACAAGTTCGAAATCGGCAAGGGTGTCAAAATGGTTGACGGTAAGGACGTCACGTTCGTTGCTACGGGTATGCTCGTGAGCATGGCTATGGAAGCAGCAAAGGTTCTTGAAGCTGAGGGCATCAGCGCGAGAGTTATAAACATCTCTACGATAAAGCCTATTGACAAGGACATCATTCTTGATGCGGCAAAGGCTACTGGCGCTATCGTTACCGCAGAGGAGCATAACGTTATCGGCGGACTTGGTTCTGCCGTTGCTGAGGTCGTTTGCGAGGGCTGCCCCGTTCCCGTGGTTCGCCTTGGAGTTGAGGACAAATTCGGTCATTCGGGTAAGGTTCCGCCCCTTATGGAAATGTACGGCATAACCGTTGAAAATCTCGTTGCAAAGGCAAAGATCGCTCTTGCGATGAAGAAGTAAAACATAAAAACGCTTGCGAAATTCGCAAGCGTGTTTTATGTTCTTTTGCTTTCAAAAAAGGATTTTAACAAAGCAATACACTCTTCCTCACATACACCGCCTTCGATAGAAAACGAATGGTTAAAAGGATATGCGTTAAAATTTATAAGGCTGCCGCAGCAACCCGCCGCTCCGTCTCTTGCACCGAAAACAACTCGGTCAATACGCGAGTTTACTATAGCCCCCGCGCACATAGGACAAGGCTCGAGCGTTACGTAAAGCGTACAGCCCTTGAGCCGCCAATCCCCGACCGCCGCGCACGCCTGCTCGATAGCGATTATCTCAGCGTGCGCGGTGGCGCGTTGTTTATTTTCTCTTAAATTGTATCCTCTGCCGATTATCTCTCCGTCACGTACGACCACCGCGCCAACGGGTATTTCCCCGCTTTTCGCGGCAACGTCGGCAAGACGAAGCGCCTCGGTCATAAAAACTTTATCCATACTCATTTTCTATAATAAACGTAATGCGCTATGACGGTTCTCTCAACTCCGCCGTGTTCAAGGTCAGGTCCCGTAAGAACAACTCCGTCACGCGACATAAGCTCCCATAGCTGAAGATCGTCAACGGGACAACGGAAGAGCACGTCAGCGGATGCGTATACGATAAACTCGTCGTTTCGTATATTCAAGCCGCCGTTACGACCGATCACCTCGTCAACTCCGTTTCTGTTCTCCGTAACGTATTTTATATGCTGACCGCTTATAGCGTACGCCATTTCACGCCGAAATTTTTTGCTATCGGGATTTTTACTTTTCTTTTTAAAAAGTCCCATTTTTATTCTCCTTTAAGCAAGAATTACCGCAGATAACGGAGCAAGTCTTCCGTTAAAATACTTACCCGTAAGCAGATCTGTCCTGTTGCTTGCGCCGTACTCCACCACGTCGTCGGACGCGTTGACAACTACGGTTATCTTACCGTCGTCCTCGTACCTGCTGTACGCTATTACCGCGCCCTCGGCGTATTCAACGCAAAACTCGCCGTCAACAAACAAAGGATATTCGCGTCTTATCTCGCCAAGCTTTTTGTAATGCGTCAAAAGCTCCTCGCACTCATGTCCCCAAGGGAATGTCTTACGGCAAAACGGATCGTGATAGCCCTCTATACCTGCTTCGTCTCCGTAAAATACGGACGGCACTCCGTAAACGGTATACTGCACGGTAGCTGCCAATTTTTGAAGCTTAATTCCCTTCTCTCGGTCCTTCTCCGAAAGGCACATCGTCGAAAGCTCCTTATTGGAAAAGTCGGAAGTATCTCTGCCGCAGTTTCCAAGTACGGTAAGTATTCTTTCCGTATCGTGCGTTCCCAAAAGGTTCATAAGACTGTCGCACACGCATTTAGGGTATGAGGCATAAACCGACTTCAAAATATCGGCAAGTAAAACCGCGTCCTTATCGACAAGCAACGCAAGAACTCCGTTTCTGAGAGGATAATTCATAACGCTGTCAAGCTGTGCGCCGCGAAGATATCTTCTTCTTCTTGAATACGCTACCTTCTCTGCCGCGTTCTCCCAGACCTCGCCAATAATTATTCCCTCATTTTGAGAAGCACCCTTGACCGCAATTCTAAGCTCGTCAAGAAAAGCGTCGGAAAGCTCGTCCGCAACGTCAAGCCGCCAACCGCCAATTCCCATTTTTATATATTTTTCCGCAACTCCGCCCTTGCCTGTAAAGTATCTGCGACACTCATCCACGGTATGGTTAAGCTTGGGTAAGATCTGAATACCCCACCACGTTTCGTATTCGCTTGGGTAATTTCTGAAGCGGAACCAATTTCTGAACGGAGAATTCGGATTGGAATACGCACCCGTTTTACCGTATTTCTCATATCTGTCAAAATACAGACTGTCGTCTCCCGTATGGTTGAACACGCCGTCGAGAATTATCTTTATATCCTTCTCGTTTGCCTTTTCGATAAGGTGCTTAAAAGCCTCGTCGCCGCCGAACATACCGTCTATCTCAAGATAGTTTCCCGTATCGTACTTATGGTTGGAGTATGCCTTAAAAACCGGACTCAGGTAAATAACACCTACACCGAGAGATTTAAGGTAATCAAGCTTTTGCGCAACGCCCCAAAGATTTCCGCCGAAGAACATATTATTCGCAAGCTTGTCCCCATTTTTTTCCGGGTATTGCATTATTCCGTTATACCAATCGTCGTATATCACAACGTCGTCT
>JAZOON010000032.1:0-3193 GCA_045655045.1 Eubacteriales bacterium
GTAGAGGAAAACAGAGAGCCCGATCCCGTAGAGCCCGTCAAGCCGCAAATCGAGATAGACGATTTTGCAAAGCTTGATTTCCGCGTATGCAAGGTGCTTAAGGCTGAGGGAGTTCGCAAATCCCACTCCTGCCTGAAGCTCACGCTTGACGACGGTATCGGTGAGCGCGTGATAATGTCCTCTATTAAGGAAGAGTACACGCCCGAGCAGCTCATCGGAAGAAAGATAATCGTTATCGCGAATCTGAAGCCTAACCGTATCTGCAACGTTAACTCGCAGGGTATGCTCCTTGCTGCAACCAATAACGCTTGCGGCTGTAAGGTGATATTCGTTGACGACAGCGTTCCGACGGGTACGCAGATAAAGTAAATTCAAGCCTAAACGGCTGTATCATTGGCGCAGAGAAATCTGCAACCGAATGATACAGCCGTTTTTGTAAGCTTACCGCGAACCGCCGTGACGGGCGTTCGCCGTTATTTAAATTTAAATCTGTGCCTTAACCTGAACATATAAAAGGTTATAAGTCTCGTAAGCGCGATATCGTAAAGCACGAAAACTCCCTCGCAAAGGACTATCGCTATAACGTACATCATAAAGGGTATGCTTACCGACGGCATAAACAACAGCTTTATCAGCACGATCATCACCGCAAGACACACGTTGAAGGTTATCTCCTTGAATATCCACGCGCGGACCTTGTCAAGCCTTTCAAAATATGCCTTGAGTATCGGGTAAAAGCCAAAGAAGAACGCGTAATAAACCGCGGGAGATTTGTTTGGCAGCAGAAGAAGCGACAGCACGGCGGTAACTAAAAATACCATCCAAGGCGCGCCCTTGCCGTATTCTATCACCGCAAGCACGCAAAACAAAGACGCTATGACCGCCATAGATATGTCAACGACCTCAACTATCGAGCCGAGATACAGCAATATCACTCCGAGCGCCGCGAACATCGCGCAAAACGTTAGCTGTTTGGTTTTATTGCGTTGCATAGCCTACCCCGTCAGCAGCAGGAGATACAGTCGCCGCCCATACACTCACAGCAGCAGTCGGCGCACATAAGTCCCGAACAAACGTCACAAGCCGAGCATCCGCCGCCTGCGCCGCGTCCCGTATTGTATCCGCCGCCGTAGCCGTTGGCGCGGTTGCGAAGCTCGTTCTGAGCCGCGCGGTATTCGTTGTTATACGGATCCATGGAGCAAGCAATATCGAAATATCTCTGTGCATCCATATAATTTCCGCGTCTTGACATGACGCAGCCCATAAGGAAGTTCCACTCCGCGTTTCTCATATGCTCGGGTATTCCGTAAAGCATCTGCTCCGCTCTACCTGTATTGCCCGTATTTATCATACGTCTTATATCACTGTACTGCGGGTCACCCGTAGAGGACTCGTTGCCGCCATAGCTGTAACCGCCCTTGCCGCGCTTACCGTAAGGTCCGCCGCCCGCCTCTCGCATCTTCTTTATCTCCTCGTAAGCCGCGTTGACCTCCTTCATCTTCTCGCTCGCGAGATCCGCAAGGTCGCTGTCGCGATACTTATCGGGGTGATATTTTTTTACAAGCTGCTTATACGCCTTTTTTATTTCTTCGTCGGAAGCGTCCGCAGACACTCCGAGAACCTTATATGGATCGGTCATTTTTTATATGTTCCTTTCTTGTTTTTCTTGTTACACCCGCACTCGCCCTTGAGTATCTTCTCTGCGGTATCGGGCATTCCAAGATATAAAATATTCTCAACTACGTTCTTGACAGGCTCCTTATCCGTCTCGATAAGGTCCGCCGCGCCCTCAGCTCCGAGAAGCTCCGCCTTGAGTGCCTCCGCTATGAGCGTCAGCTCCTCACCCGCAGGTCTTCTGCCGCCGTAAAGGAGCAGAAAAGGATTGTATCTTCCCTTCTCCTCGTCGTCAGCCATATCGTCAAGCGCGTCAGCCATATATATCCATTTTCCGACGCACCGTCCAAGCTGATATCCTACTCTCGCCTGTGCGCCCTCAAGTCCGAACGCGGTCATCTCTCCGAGTATCTCGCCGAACACCGCCGCAGGCTCGTCAACGCTCGGAAGCCGTTTGCTCTCTATCTCCGACAGCCTTGTCAAAAGCTCTCCGATCTTGACATCAAGCTCCGAAAGTCCCGCCCTCATAGCCTTCTTTCTCCAGCTCTTGACGAACGGATAATACGTCCGCGCCTTTAATTTTTTAATGCCCTTTTCGTCGGCAAGGTCGTCCATTATCTTGTGATAACCGAGTATCGCCGCCGCACGGGCGCAATAATCAAGCTGATCGTTTGCGTCCATAGAGTTTCTCTTTTTGAGTGGGTGCGCCAGACACCGCCTCTGAGAAAAGCTCATTTTCGTGTCCGTAAGTGTAAGCCTCACGGCAACGAGAAACGCAAAATCGTAGCTCAGCGCCATTCGCGAGCACTGCCCTGTGCATCTTCCCATAGCTCGGCAAAGACCGCAGTACATACCGCGATAAAGCTCGTATTCCCTGACCTTAAGCTCGGGACTGTTTACCTTTACGTATCCAAACACGATTTTCGCCCTTTCAAGTACGTTTCATTATATGATACAACTTTTCACCGAAAAATACAATACCCTATTTGTAAATATTTAGTAAAATCAGCTTTTCGTTTTCTCAAGATTAAGCACGACTATCGCTGCGATTATAAGTGCGAAGCCTATACCGCCCAGAATATCCATTGACTGATGAAGCACGAAAAATCCGAGAGCCGCGGCGGTCAGTGGCTCGATAAACGCGAGTATCGACGCAGTGCTTGGCTTAACGCCCGACAGACCGTACGTATACAAAACGAAAGGAAGCACCGCCGTTACCAAGCTGAACAGCGCAAAAAATCCTACCGTCAGCGGCACTGCTCCGTCAGCGGCAACCGCTTTTTGCACCATCGCCGAGGGATTGACTACAAAAAGCGCGGCAATTCCCGCAAAGATAAAGCTGTGCGCGGAAAAGGCAAGACGCTCGGTGTTCTTTTTCATATAAAATACCGTTAAAATTCCGTATAGCGAGTATGTAAAGCCCGCAAGCAATCCGAATATAAAGCCCTTGAGGCTGATATGCGCCCCCGATGAGACTCCCGATACGAGGACACAGCCAACTATCGCTATAACGAACGCCGTAATTCTTACAGCGCTTAGCTTCTCCTTGAAGAATATAAGCGAAAGTATCATAACGAAT
>JAZOON010000033.1:0-6527 GCA_045655045.1 Eubacteriales bacterium
AAAGGTAGCAAAACCGCATCACCCACGGCTATCACTCAAACACCAAATTAAAGCTTTGCGCCCACATTTGCGTTTGGCATATCATTGCCTTTTGACGTATACGCAGATAAACGTCACGCTGCTCCCACACACGCTCGTATAGCTCGCTATCAAATATTCTGCAAAGCGGGCTTGACGTATCCGAAAGCATACCGTCAAGTAAATTGTCAACGGCGCGCTCAATAGCCTTGAGCTCCCTTTGCGTAGGTAAATAATCGCACTGCACAGCAGAGCGGATATCTATCCCCCAAGAGCGTCCTACCGTCTCCGCTCGGGCGGCGGCGTATTCGGGGTAGTCGGAAAATATCGTTTCGTTTAATGAGTAGACACCGCTTCCCTTTTTTTCTTTTATCTCGACAAGTATTGAGGGCAAAAAGCAATCGAACTGCGGATACCCGAACGCAAACATCGTGTCAGACAGTATGCGTCTCATATCCGTTTTTTTCGTATACGGGATATGCGACAGTTCTCCGTCAGCGCCGTCACTGCAAACGGTGTGAGTGCCGCTTGATAAAACCAGATTTTGACCGAGCGCAGAGCAGATAAGCGCGCCGCCCGAGGGTACTGCGCGTATATCCTTAAAAAGTCCCGTTGGGAATGACGAAGGAGACGCGAGTATGTGCGCCGAAAGCGCTTGCTTACTTATTTTTACACAACCGCCGTACAGCCTTATAAGAGAGCGCAAGGACGATGAAAAATAGAGCGTTCCTTCTTTTACGGTATAAAAAAGCGGCTTATCGCCACGGTATCCCTTACGAAGCAAAAGCTCACCGCAACGTCCGTCGTAAAGTGCGAGAGCAAAGGAAAAATCAAGACGGCGAAAATAGTCCTCGCCCTCTTCAAAATATCCTTCAAGAACTGCTTGCGCCGTACTCGATTCAAGTCCCGTGGCGGCGTTATCCATAATTATAGCCGCAGTATACAGTGAGTTATTATACTTAACCGTAATGGGCTGTATAGGCTCGTCAGCGCGCTGTGTTATGCAGTCGCAAAGCACTCCGAATTCATTGTTTATAAAAGCGCATCCACCGCCGTGAGAGCCGCGAATTCTTTTCAGAGTCGAAAAATCCACCGCTCTGTTATTAAAATCAAGTGCGCCGCAAAGGTTCGTCATATTACCACACCCCGTAAAGAATTACTGTAATATTATATGATGGCAAGTCCCGATATATTTCAAAAATAATTCACAGCGAGTAAAGATAGCGCATATAATCGTAACAGACGAAAAAAATTGGAGGTGGCGCAATGTGCAGAACGAATAAAAGGGTGCTTCTCGGCACCTGCGCCGTGTGCTTTGGAGCGGGAATACTGCTTTCCTTCCTGCTCCCCGGCTACTTTCTCGCCTTTATTGAGGCGGTCGTGGTGGTTGCCGCGGGCATACTTTTGCTTGGAAAGCGAAGATAATTTTCGGAGGTGTTTTATGAAAATAGTACTCGTCCATCCCCCCGCAATAGTTTCTCCTTTGCTAAAAAAGGTGTTTGGTATAAAGAAATCCAAATAAAGATATTGCGCCGACGAATTGTCGGCGCAATATCTTTATTTTTTTCCGAAATTCACTTGAACACGGCGTTTTTTCGTGATATAATGTTTATATCAAAATTAAGGTTTGGTGTAAAATGGAACAAGGATTTCTTCCAATATCAAAAAAGGATATGAACGATCGCGGCTGGGATTGCCCCGATTTCGTATACGTTACGGGTGACGCTTACGTGGATCACCCAAGCTTTGGCGTTGCTCTTATCTCCCGCGTGCTTGAGGCGGAGGGCTTCAGAGTTGCCATACTTTCACAACCCGACTATAAAAGCTGTGACGCTTTTCGTGAGTTTGGGAAGCCAAGGCTTGGCTTTCTGGTTACAGCGGGAAACATAGATTCTATGGTGGCTCACTACACAGCCGCCAAGAAAAAACGCACCTACGACTACTATTCCCCCGGTGGCAAGGCGGGACTTCGTCCCGACAGAGCCACTATCGTGTACTGCAACCGCATACGCGAGGCTTACGGCGACGTGCCGATAATAATAGGCGGTCTTGAAGCCTCTCTTCGCCGTTTCGCTCACTACGACTATTGGGCGGACAGCATGCGTCGCTCCATTCTCGTCGATTCCCGCGCTGACATTTTAGCTTACGGAATGGGCGAAAATATACTCGTCCGCATAGCAAGACTTCTTGATAAGGGAGTTCCCGTAAAAAAAATACACGACGTTCGCGGAACGGTATATCTTTGCCGTGAGGATGACAAGATACACTTTCCCGTCGCCGCGCGCTTTGACTACAACGAGCTGAAAACGGATAAAAGAAAATACGCCGAGGCGTTCGGTATACAGTATAAAAATCAGGATGCGATAAGCGGCGGAGCAATAGTTGAGCAGTACGACAACAAAATTCTCGTGCAAAATCCCCCTATGTTCCCCTTGGAGCGACAGGAGCTTGACAGAGTGTACGCTCTGCCCTTTATGAGAAATTACCACCCCGTTTACGAAAAGGACGGCGGTGTGCCCGCGATAGCAGAGGTAAAGTTTTCAATAACCCATAACCGAGGCTGCTTCGGCGCGTGTAATTTCTGCGCGCTCGCCTTCCACCAAGGAAGGACCGTTCGCTCGAGAAGCATAGAAAGTGTTGTGGAAGAGGCAAGGAAGATCACCGAGCTTCCCGATTTTAAGGGATATATACACGACGTTGGCGGCCCTACGGCAAATTTCAGGTATCCCGCCTGCGAAAAACAGCTCAGGGACGGTGTTTGCACGTCAAGAAAATGCCTCTCCCCCACTCCGTGTAAAAATCTTATTGCCGATCACTCGGAATACGTAAGGCTTATCGAGGAAATAGAAAAACTGCCGAAGGTAAAAAAGGTCTTCATCCGCTCGGGAATACGCTTTGACTACCTGCTTTGCGATAAGGACGATACGTTTTTCAGAAAGCTCGTAAGGGATAACGTAAGCGGTCAGCTCAAGGTCGCGCCCGAGCATTGCTCCTCACCCGTGCTGCGCTGTATGGGCAAGCCCGATTTTGAGGTGTACCGCAAATTCAGGACAAAATATTTTGCGCTTACCAAGGAGATCGGAAAGGAGCAGTATCTCGTTCCCTACCTTATGTCAAGCCACCCCGGCTCAACTCTTAAGGACGCGCTTGAGCTTGCGCTGTGTCTGAAACGCGACAGATACGCGCCCGAGCAGGTTCAGGACTATTATCCAACCCCCGGAACGGCATCCACCGTCATGTTCAAGACGGGCATAAATCCGCTCGATATGAAACCTGTTTACGTGGCTACCGATTATCACGAAAAGCAGCTTCAACGCGCGCTTTTGCAGTATAATCGCCCCGAGAACGCGCCGCTCGTGAGAGAAGCACTCGTAAAGCTTCACCGCGAGGATCTTATCGGTTACGGCGAAGAGTGTCTTGTCCGTCCCGAGAGAGTAGCCGCGCCGAAAAAACCTCAAAACGCCCCCAAAGGGCAGTCAAAAAATCGTCCCGTTCCCACAAAGAACAAACAACAAATCGGAAAAGCAAAGAAAAAGGGAAAAAGATAACGGATATTTTTAGTGCAGTAAAAAACGCTTTTGCTATCAGCAAAGATAGCAAAAGTGTTTTTTTGTTTTAGGTAAATATTACTTTTCCTCAACGAGCTTATATTCAACCACGCCAATCTTGATATTGCCGTTTTCAAGCTCCTCAAACTTCAAGGTCTCGTTATAATCCTTTGCGTCCTCGTCGTCAAAGGTAAAGGTGATCTTGTCGTCCTTTATCTTGTACTTTCCTTCGTAGGTCGCAACCTTTCCGAGAACGGAAGTTTCAATGGTTACCTTACTTCCGCTGAAGGTATACTCAACGCCCGAATCGGTAGCGTCGGAAATAGCGCCCGCTATCTTATCCAATACGCTGCCCTCTTTAACAACGACAGGCTCGTAAGTACCCGAAAGCTTCTTTCCGCAAGATGCGAGGGTAAGGCAAAGCATAACGGCAACCATAGCTATTGCAAGAATTCTAACAGATTTTTTCATAATGACCTCCTTAATACAATTAAAATTCTATACTTTATGATACCACACAAATTATAATTTGTCAATATTTTTGGATGATTTTCGCTTTACTCTGACAACGGTATCATATACCAAAACTGTCAAAGTCGCCGCCGCGAACACATAAATTATCAAATCTCCAATCACGGAATACAGCGTTCCGTGCGTATTCACGGGTACGTCGTATATAACCATTCCGTCAACCAGCGGCTCCAGCTCGCAAAGCACCTCTCCCTTTGAGGATATGACCGTCGAAATGCCCGTATTCGCAGCCCTTACAACGTATCTGCCGTTTTCTATAGCGCGAAGCTGAGCGTGCGCGTTGTGCATATATAGCGCGGCGGAATCGGTAAACCACGAGTCGTTGGTGGAAAGAGCTATCACCTCCGCGCCGTCTCTTACGCTATCCCTTGCGAGATTGCCGTATATGGAATCAAAGCAGACGAGGCTTCCAACGCTCACCCCGTCAAGCTCAAAGACCTCGGAGTCCTCTCCCGCAAGCACGTCGTCCGACGTCATAACAAGCTCCGCAAGGGGCGGTATCACGACCTCAAAAAGCTTTCTCATCGGCACGAACTCACCAAAGGGAACCAATCTCCGCTTTGAATAAACCGTATCGTGAATCGTTCCGTCTGGAAGTATGCAGATTATGGAATTGTACTGTTCCGTAAAATTTTCACCGTGGCTGAACGCTCCCACGAGTATGGTAACGCCCGTTTTCTTCGCAAGCTCCGAGCAGTACCTTCCGTACTTATTCTCTGCCGTAACCGTATACGGGAGCGCCGTCTCGGGCCACAGCACCACGTCCGCTCCTTCGTTTGCCGCCTTCACAGTATATTCCGAATACACGCTGAACGTTCGCTCTCTGCTTTTGTCGTCCCACTTTTCGTTCGACGATATATTCCCCTGGACTGCGGCAAAGCGCACCGTATCCTCCCCGTCCGTTGGAAGAAAATACAGAAGCGTTCCGACTCCGTACTGAAACAAAAGCGAGGAAACGACCGTTACCGTCATAACCTTCAAAGCCGTTCTTTCAACTATGGCGTAGGCTATGGACGTGTTTACGAAAACTATCAAGAAGGTAACGAAATAAGAGCTGAAAAGCGAAGACGTCTGTAGTCCGACTATATACTCCGACTGTCCAAGCGGAAGTCTGCCCCAAGGAACGCCCCACCAGCCGAGATTTTGCGTCCACTCGTACACCGTATAAAGCGCCGCTATTCCCAACGGGCGAAGCAATTTATGGTTTGAAAACAGCTCCGTTCTGAACAAGAGCCTCGTAACGACGAACATAAATCCGCCAAAAAACGCCTGCAATACGGAAAGTCCTATACAGCCCGCAAGCACCACGGCGACCGCCGCCCAGGTGGTCATTCCGTCAATAAACTCAAGGGGATACAGATTGACGAACCAATGAAACACCACCGTATAAAAGCTCATAAAGAACAAAAATCCGTAGCCGTACGTAGCGGCATTTCCGCGCTTGTCGGAGTCTATCTCAGCAAGAAGAAAAACTCCGAGCGGGACGAGAGTAAGCCACTCCAAAAAGCCAAGCCCTGTAAATACGAGCGTAAGTCCCGTCAGCGCACCGCTGGCGCAAAGAAGCAAAAATCTTTTCCATTTGGCATCCGTTAAAATTTGCGGCATAGCTCTCTCCCTTCCGTTTTTATACAAACCAGATATCGCGCTTGTCAAGCGCAAATTCCCTACCCTCAAGATAGGACAAGCTGTTTTTCTCTTCCGTTTTTGAAAACGCAAGCTTATACGCGTAAAGCGCCTGATATTTAAAGCCCTTTTTGCGGTCCTCAGCGTTTATTCCGTACTTTCCGTCACCCACCAGCGGACATCCTATATGCGCCATATGCGCCCTTATCTGATGAGTGCGCCCCGTATAAAGTCTGACCTCAAGAAGGCTCTGCCCGCCACGCCTGTCGAGCAAGGTATACCCCGTTATTATCTCCTTTGCGCCCTCAAAATATCTGTCCCTTACCTCAACGGTGTTATCCTTGCTGTTCTTTTTAAGGTAAGCGAACATCTTATCCGAATTTTTGGGCGGTACTCCGTGAACGAGACACAAATAATATTTCCGTATCTCCCCGCCCTTTATCTTGGCGTTCATATCGCGAAGCGCCTCGGCATTCTTAGCGGCAATAACTATACCGCCCGTATTTCTGTCAATTCTGTTGCAAAGCGCGGGCGCGAAGGACTGCTCGCTCTCGGGATCATATTCGCCCTTGCTGTAAAGATACGCCTTCACGTGCATTATAAGCGTGTTCTCTCCCCCCTCGTCGTCCTCGTGAACGAGAACGCCGGGACGTTTATTGAGCAGCATAATATTCTCATCCTCGTAAAGGATATTGAGCTTGGGCGTTATACGCGAAAGCGCGCCGTCGTCCTTTTCGGGACTGTCAAAGAATTCGTCCCTTATAAAGAGCTGTATCTCATCCCCCACACGGAGAACGTAGCTCTGCT
>JAZOON010000034.1:0-6677 GCA_045655045.1 Eubacteriales bacterium
ATTATCTCGTAAAACCTATAATGGGTATCTTTTAAATGCTCTGTGCTTGGCGTGTTGTGGTCGTAATCGCAAACGAAAACGCTCATGGGAAGCGTTGCAAGCCATTCTGCAAGCTCGGCTTCTCCTCTTGCGTTTCCCGCAAAGCCCATATTTTTAAAGTCTGTATTCAGCTCGCGCGATATTATTGCGGGGTAGGCAAGTCCGGGGTGACTTGTGCCTGTTCCATGGACGATTGACGAACCGTAAAAAATTATGGGATCTATATTTCTGTAGGGATTCGGAGCCTCGATTACAGCACCGGGTTTCAGTCCTATTTCAACGCTTTCGACTGCCGATCTGACGGGAAAATTTACCGTGTACGAACGCAAAAAATCGCCGCCCAGATTGATTATCTGCTCATAATAATCCTTTATGTTGTACGGCATACGGAATTCCTTTACGTATCTGCTGCCAAACTCTCCGTCGATATACAGATCAAAGCCTGCCGAGGAGATAAGCGGCATATGCTGTGTTTTTCCGACTGCCAAAAACTTTGCGCGTATGGCAATAAAAGGGGAATTGGTTGAAAATCTCACTCTTCCGCCTGTGGATTCCATGCTTAATTTTTCTATTTTTTCATTTACCGACGTAGCAATTTCTTGCGGAATTCGACAAAACATAGAAGACGAGTGCGGCTCGTGAAATCCGTAAAGCTCAAACGGTAATTTGCGCACGTCGTGCCATTCGACCTCAACGTCGCCGATAGTGGTGTTGACGGTCATATTTTTATCAAGATTAATAAACGATTCCAAAATAAACCTCCTTGAAAGTATACTTTTTTCGTATTATATCACGAAATAAAAAGCAATAAAATTTCATTTTTTGCAAAATATATTGCTTTTCGTGCAAATATGTGATACAATAAGTGCAATATTGACTAAGAGGAATGCTATGAGTTGTAAATTTATCACAAAAAATATTTCTTTTTATTACGTTGATAGCGACATCGGAAATGAGATTTTATTTGAAAACCATTGTCATTCAAAATACGAAATGCTCGGGGTTTTAGAGGGAAAGGCTAACGTTAATATAGAGGGACAAAATTATATTTTAAGAGATGATCAGGTGATCTTCGTTCCTCCGACGATGTATCACGCCGTCACTGTAAGCAAGAACGGCGCGTACAAAAGGGTGGTGGCGCATTTTAATCAAGCGGCTATACCCGAGGCACTAAAGGAAGAGCTTGAAAAAAATCGCTTTGTTTTTTTTAGCTTTCACTCGACAAAATTGAAGGAATTTCAAAAAATATGTGAAAGCGGACGGTATGGATTTCACGAGCCGTTAGCGGAAAGTCTGATGGTAACAACGCTTTATGAGTACGTTGATTCAATGGCTGTTGAAAATAAGCCTGATACCGAGGTCGATATTCAGTTGCAGCAGATAATTTCCTATATAGACAAGCATCTGTGCGAAAAAATCAACGTAGACGATATTGCCGTGCACGTGGCGCGGTCTAAATCTTCCGTTTGTCATTTGTTTCAGGAGCGAATGAAAACCTCATTGAAGCAGTACGTAATACAGAAAAAGCTTGCTTTTGCGGAAAATATGATATCTAACGGCACTCCGCCGACCGTGGCGGCATTTCAGATAGGCTACAATAACTACAGTGATTTTTACCGTATGTACGTAAAGCATATTCAAAAATCGCCGTCAGCCGATAAGGTGAGAAAATAGGTTTACTAAAATTAAAGCACGGCTCGGCTTTCAAGTCAAGTACGAAAATTATGGAAAAAGACGCGTATTATACTGAATCTGTATTATAAACGGAAGGATGAAATTTTACAAGCAGAACCCAAACTCACGGTCTTGTAAGAAAAAAGAAAACCAAAAAGAGGCTGTCTCAAAATATTTTGATCCCAGAAAGATAGCCGTTTTTTCGGGTTTTTCGCCGTTTTTGGGGGTTGACTATCCTTGTAAATTGTGCTATAATGGTGTACGTAATTATCCATATATTTTGAAAACAGACTAAAAAGACTTAACGATACGAGAGGCTGTAGATGAACAGAGAAGGCATAAAGCTCGGCGAGGCGCTGAAGGTATATTTCAACAATGAGCAAACCTCTTGCGAGTCATACGGAAACGGACATATAAACGATACTTTTCTGGTGGCAAAGGATAAAAAATATATACTTCAGAGAATGAATACCGCCGTGTTTCCAAGGCCCGAGGAGCTTATGGAAAATATAATCGCGGTTGCCGAGCATATAAGAAAAAAAGCAACTGCCGATATTGAGAGAGCAACGCTCGTCGTCGTTCCCACTCTTGACGGAAGAAATTATTACAGAGACAGTGAGAACGGCTTCTGGAGAGTATACGAGTTTACCGAGGGAACACTCACGAAGGAAAGAGTGGAGAGCGCGAACGATTTTTACACCTGCGCCAAGGCGTTCGGTAAATTTCAACAGATGCTTGCTGATTTCCCCGCGGATAAGCTTTACGAGCCTATTGCAAATTTCCACAACACACCCAAGAGATACGAAAATCTTATGAAGGCGGTCAAGGCAGACAAATGCGGAAGGCTGAAGAGCGTTATCGCAGAGGTTGAGTTTGCTAAGGAGAGAGAGGAATTTTGCAAGACGCTTGAGAAAGCGAGAGAGAACGGAAGCCTGCCGCTTCGCGTTACGCATAACGATACCAAGCTCAATAATATTCTTTTTGATAAAACGACGGGGGAGCCCGTTTGCGTCATAGACCTCGATACTGTAATGCCGGGATATTCGGTCAACGATTTCGGTGATTCCATACGCTTCGGAGCGAACACCGCCGTCGAGGACGAGACAGACCTCTCAAAGGTATCACTTGACCTTGAGCTGTTTGAGATTTACGCAAAAGGCTTTATAGAGGGCTGCGGCGGCAGTCTTACGGAAACAGAAATGGAATTGCTTCCCGTGGGAGCTATGATGATGACGCTTGAGTGCGGAATGAGATTTCTGACCGACTATCTTGAGGGAGATACCTACTTCAAGATACACAGAGAAAATCACAATCTCGACAGAGCGAGAGATCAGTTCGCGCTCGTTGCGGATATGGAGAAAAAACTACCTCAGATGAGGGAGATAATAAAAAATATAATTAACGGAGAAAAGAAATGAAAGTACAAATTGTAGAAAATTACGCCCAAATGTCTCGCGCTGCGGCTGACGTATTTGCAGAGGTCATCGGTTCAAAGAAAGAGTGCGTACTCGGACTTGCAACGGGAGATACGCCCATTGGAATGTACGAATGTCTCGTTGAGGACTACAAGTCGGGTAAGATCGATTTTTCGGGAGTAACGTCGGTAAACCTTGACGAGTATTATCCCATAACGCCCGACAACGAGCAGAGCTACAGATATTTTATGAACTATCACCTTTTTGACAAGGTGAACGTAAATAAAGAAAAGACCTTTGTGCCCGACGGACAGGCGAAGGACGTAGTAAAGAGCTGTGAGGAGTATGAAAAGAACATAGACGCACTTGGCGGTATTGACATACAGATACTCGGTATCGGAAGAAACGGACATATCGGCTTCAACGAGCCCGATGCTGACGGACTTGTTCCCTTTACGCACGTTACCGATCTTACCGCGAATACCATTGAGGCAAACTCCCGCTTCTTCGAGAGTGAGGCGGACGTACCCAAGCAGGCGCTGACAATGGGAATACAGAGCATATTCAAGGCAAGAAAGATAGTAATTCTCGCAAGCGGCGAGGGCAAGGCAGACGCCGTCAAGAGAATGCTTGAGGGTAAGATAACCACACAGTGTCCTGCGTCTCTCCTTTGCTTGCACCCCGACGTAGTTCTTATCTGCGATAAGGACGCGGGAAAGGGAATCTGAGGGCATTTTGCAGCATTAAAAAAACACAGAGAAAAATTAATACGAGTAAAATTTTCGAGGGGTGACCGCTTGCGGTCACCCCTCGGTGTGTCGATAAAGCTAATTTTTTGGCTCGCCCTATGGGAGAGCTCCGCGAAGCGGTGAGAGGGTAATCGGAAGATTATGCATTTTGACAACCTGCATTTCCAAAGCGGCGTTTGTCTGTGGATTGGTGTGATCGATTGCTCGTAATTTACAAATACTTAAATTTTTATACATTGACAAAAGTGGGTGAGAGGTTATATAATATATTCGTAGAATTCGGATTTTCTTTTGAGGTGAGCTTTATGAAGAAGAAATATATAATCATACCGACGGTGTGTATCGCAGTGCTTATAGCGATAATCGTTTGCGTCGCACTGATACTTAACACGGGATATTTAAAGAAATTACCTTACGACCATGTAAATTCAAGCGTTTATAACGGAATTGAGGTCGTTGGCGACGACGGACTTTTCTATCTTGTAAGGGACGGAAAAAAGGTAAGCAAGGGATACGTGTCGCTTCAGAGTGTCAACGATTTCTATCCCGATTCTGATATGGACGGCTTACTCGACGCGGCAAGCTCGGGCAAGAAGGTAACGCTTTTTGATTACTATCTGGCAAAGGCAGAGGACAGCTCCGCTTATTTGTTGGTTGACGCGCAAGGCGAGGAGCTTAAGATAATAGGCGAAAGCCTTTCTCTTGACAAGGAGAAAACGCGTATGCCGTATCTCGTATTCACCGACAACTCAAACGGCAGAAAATGCGCCGTTTCACTTCTTTGCCTTGATTCCGATCTTTCATACCAATCGGGCAGCGAGTTGACGCTGCGTCCGTTCAAGAGCTTGTCCGCTGAGGGCGCTTCGGAAGAATCCGAGCTTTATACGTATCTTGTAACGGAGGACATAACCGAGGAAGGCGAAAAGAGCTACTTTACAGAGGACGGTATAAAGATAACTTCGGGCGTTCAGTTAAGCTCGTTTTCTCTTCATTCCGAAGCGGAAAAGCAGGAGCACGTGTACGTTTACAACGAAGACGACAAAAAGATATTTTCCACCAAGGGAGAGCTCGTGGCGGCAGACGTTTCCGAAATATTAAGAGTGGAAAGCACCGATTGGAGATACGCGCTTTGCCATAACGAAGAGAGCGGCAAGAGCAAGATAGTGGTGATCTCCCCCAAGCGCGCGATATCACTTTCGGACGCGGATTACAGGCTGGATACTATGTGGTATCTAGATAACTGTGTAATTATCGCAAAAAAGGGTGACACGGAAAGCTTTGACGTCATAAACGTAAACACGTCAAGAACGGCGAATTACCAGTCCGCCGTACCCAATATGTCCGTGATAAGCGCAACTGCTAAGGACGGCTCCTTCCGCTATATCAACGGTGACGGCTTTGAGATGCTTTCTGTAAGCTACGGAGATATGATACCCGTAGCGGAGCTGTCGGGAAAGAACTACGCTGTTTTCACGAGCGCAAGCTATAACGAAGAAATGGGCGGGGCAGAGTACTTACATTTTGCATCGCTTGGAAAGGACGTTTACACACTTGAGCTTACCGAGGGAATGAGTGTAAGCAAGCTTTTCTTCTCTCCTGATATAGACGTTGCCTGCTACAGAATCGACGTGACACGAGACCAAAAAACGGTATATTCCTTGCTGTCTCCGTTCTCAACGGTGAGCAATCAGACCGTTTACAACAGCGTTGATACGTTCTGTCATAACGGTGTTGCGTGGATACTCGCCGCAAGCTACGAAAAGGGCGCGTACGACGTTATAGATCCCTTGTCATCGCTTCCCATAACCTCTGTAAAATGCTCCGCTGAGGACTTTGCAAAGTACGTTTTCGAGCATACCGGCAATATAGCGCTTGCCACGAACAAGAATGATCCCGATACTGCCGTGCATATGGCGGTGATAAGGGTGTCAAAATACGATCGCGGCGATCTTATTATAAGCTCGAGGTATCTCGTTCTTTCACGGTCGTTGCCTATTGCCTTTGTGGGATATGAGAACGCGACGCTTAGTGTGACGGATATCGGCACGGAGCTGCTTGTTGATTCTCCTATGAACGTTTACACGGACAAAAATTATCTCGTGACTAATACTGCGTCGGGCTCTTGTATTTATTCGGTTGATACCGAGGATTACCAGCTTGTTGAGGTGGTAAGTCTGCCTTACCGTGTGACCGATATAATTACGGACGCGCAGAATACGTCTGTTTACTATTTCAAAGTAGAAACCGATAATGGTCTTGTGGGAATTTACAATAGGGAAGCAGAGCCTATCCTCGCACCGTATTACGAGAGCATATCTCACGCAGACGACGGATATTTCGCTGTCAAGCTAAAGGGCGCGTGGGGAGTTGTAAGGTCAAAGGGCTCAGGTGCTAAGACGGTTATTGATTTTAAATATTCCGAGCTGCTGCCACTTGGCGATAAGGGCTACTTAGCCGTTAACGGAGAAGGTAAGACGGAAATATATTCGGGCAAGAAAATGGTGCTTGCCGAACCGATTCAAAGCATTAAGCGCGTTTATTCCTATTCGACCGACGAAAACGGCATTCTTTCCGTAAGCCGTATGACACTCGTCAGCGCGGACGCAAAGCTGTATATACACCGTTCGGAGCAGGCTATGTATCTTTCCTTTGGAGCGTACGGCAAGTGCGATGAGACGCTCGGCGGAGCTTTAAACAAGACCGCTAAGGTCATCTATTACTATCAGGGAACGGAGTGTATACATACGCAGGTAATATACCCGACCGATACGGAGTACCGTCTTTTGGGTGCTGACGAAGG
>JAZOON010000035.1:0-2891 GCA_045655045.1 Eubacteriales bacterium
TCGATCTCGGTAATATCCAATCTCTCCGCGCCAAGCGCGCCTACGCCCTTGTGTCCCGGCATGTGCAGCCGAAGATCCTTGCGGTGAGCGTAGCGATCGACAAAGTCAAAAATCGGCGTTTTCATGCTTCCTCGGCGTCCAATGCCTTTGCCGCCTCCAGCATAATGGCGCACTCCATGCGTTTACGGAACAGCTCACAGCCGTAGGAATAGACTCCCGTGACCGATCCCGTGGCGTGGTACGCGTTTGCGGCGCATCCGCCCGAGCAGTAGAGCCTTGCCCAGCAGTCGCGGCACTCCTCTCTCGCGTACACGTTACAGCACTCAAATTCGCCCTGAATTTCGGTATTGGTAACGCCGTCCCATACGTTTCCGAGACGGAACTTCTCCTCGCCCACGAATTGGTGGCAGGGATACAGGTCGCCCCAAGGGGTGACCGCCATATATTCAGTGCCCGAGCCGCAGCCCGAAATGCGCTTGTAGATGCAAGGACCGCCCGTGAGGTCTATCATATAGTGGTAGAAGGTAAACGGCTTACCCTCGTCGTCGCGCTCCAGCATAAGCTTTGCAAGCTCCTCGTACTGCTCAAGGACGATGGGAAGGTCCTCTTCCGTAAGCTCCGACGGGTCTCCCGCCGCGCATACGACAGGCTCCATACTCAGCTCGTTAAATCCAAGGTCAAGCATCTGCTTTATATCGGTCAGAAAGTCGGGATTTGCGTGGGTAAAAGTACCTCTCATATAGTAATTTTTGCCGCCTCTTGCCTCGACGAGCTTCTGGAATTTCGGTACTATTCTGTCGAAGCTTCCGCCCCCCGCGTAGTCAACGCGGAAGCGGTCGTGTATCTCTTTTCTGCCGTCAAGGCTGAGGACCACGTTACTGCATTCGCGGTTGGCAAAGTCTATAACGTCGTCGTCGATGAGCAGACCGTTGGTGGTGAGCGTAAAGCGGAAATTTTTGCCCGCTTCCTTTTCGATACTGCGCGCGTAAGCGACGAGCTGCTTTACCACGTCAAAGTTCATAAGCGGCTCTCCGCCGAAGAAGTCCACCTCAAGATTGCGGCGGCTTCCCGAATTTGCGACGAGAAAATCAAGCGCCGCCTTGCCGACCTCAAAGCTCATTACCGCGCGGTCGCCGTGGTATTTTCCCTGACTTGCGAAGCAGTAGGAGCAGTTGAGATTGCAGGTGTGCGCGATATGCAGACAGAGCGCCTTTACAACGCCCGACGTCTTTTTCTTCAGCGTTCCCGCCATATTCTCAAAGGTGTCGGGGGTGAAGAGCTTACCCATATCGGCGAGCGCCTCGACCTGCTCGTAGCACTCCTCGACGTCGGCAAGCGTTACGTCCTCTCTGCCTTTGTATTTTTCGTAAACGGAGCGGATTACCGCCTCTTTTTCGTTGCCCTCAAACGCTCCTATTACGTCGTAAGCAACGTCGTCAACAACGTGCACCGAGCCCGAGCAGACGTCAAGAACCACGTTGTATCCGTTAAGCTTGTATTGATGTATCATAAAAATCTCCTTTGGAAGTGTTGCTTTAATCCGCCGTCAAGCCCTCGTAGGCAAGGTTTCTGATATGCGGATGAACGATATGGTAGAGGTACTGCGCGCCGAAGATATGCACGCCGAAATACAGCGCGATGTGATTGGTCGCGTCTACCATAGAGAACGCGCCCGCCGCGCCGTCCCAGCCAAACTCACCTATGGGGGAGAGGCTCAACGACATAGTGGGATTTATATGCGCTCTGCCGCAAAGTCCCCAGCCGTAGCCGTAAAGACGGGTGTTTTGGAAATGATTAAGTCCCGTGTCGCAAAGACGGTTCTCGCCCATCATTTTTACCGTTTCGGGCTTCAGCAGACGGTAGCCGTCCTTGGACGTTCCGCCAAGGGAGAGGGCGGTGATCACCTTCATATAGTCGCTGACGGTGCAGAAGATACCCGCCCCGCCGCTGTCGTACCCCGGAGTATAAATAAATCCGTTTCCGATAGGGCGCTCGATAGCCTCGACCGTTCCCGCCTTGTGGGTATACTGCGCGGAAAAGCGCTTTTTCTGCTCCTCGGTTGGATGGAAGCCCGAGTCGGTCATGCCAAGCGGCGTAAATATTATCTTTTGAACGTAGTCGGCAAATCTTACTCCCGACGCCACCTCGACCACAGCCGCGAGAACGTCGTGGCAAAGGCTGTACTTGTAGTCCGTACCCGGCTCAAATACCAACGGGTCCTTTGCGATAGCGCGCGCTATATCCACCGTACCGAGCCCTTTTGCGATAGCTTCCTTTACGGCGGGTAGAGAGCTGTCGTAGGTAAGTCCGCCTTGCATAGTGAAAAGATGCTCGACTGTCATAACGTTCTTTGCGGGAACGACCGTGCCGTCCTTTTGTCTGACGGTAAGACGTGCGTATTCGGGAAGATATTTGGATACGGGATCGTTAAGCGCGATAACGCCCTCCTCGACGAGTCTCATCGCGGCGGTGCAGGTTATGACCTTGCTCGCGGAGAATATCCAATAGAGGTCGTCGGCAGAGGTTGGCTTGGTTTTTGCGGAATCGGAGTAGCCTACGGTCTTTCTGTAGACCGTTTCTCCGTCCTTGGTTATTGCCACCTCAACGGCAGGGAAGCCGCGCAGGGGCATTTCCTCGAGAAATTTATCAAGCTTTGAAAAGTTCATTTTTACCTCACAGTGCATTACATATAAATATATTATATTATAAAATTAATTTAAGGGTTTGTCAATACGTTTGCCTTTTTTTGTGTATCATAAACCGTACTTTTGTCGGAAAGTTGTTTGTAACGCTTATCAAAGCGCGGTTTTCTGCCGTTTGATTTTTATAGTATAACGAAATTTCGGAAAATCGTCACAATATATTGACAATAGTTCGGAAATCCGATATAA
>JAZOON010000036.1:0-3622 GCA_045655045.1 Eubacteriales bacterium
TCCCGCTTCAGAACCCCAAAGCAGCAGGCGCAGTCGATAAGAAATCTGAGAAACGGAAGCACCGATATAATAATCGGTACTCACAGGCTTGTATCAAAGGATATAGAGTTCAAGGATCTCGGACTGCTTATCATAGACGAGGAGCAGCGCTTCGGCGTTACGCATAAGGAGCGATTGAAGCAGCTTTCGGGTAATATAGACGTGCTTACTCTCACCGCTACCCCCATACCGAGAACGCTTAATATGGCGATGGGCGGAATAAGAGATATATCCGTGCTTGATGAAGCACCTGGTGACAGACTTCCCGTGCAGACCTACGTGCTGGAGCACGACGAGCTTATTATAATTGAAGCGATAAGGCGAGAGCTGAGGCGAGGCGGACAGGTGTTTTACCTTTACAATTTCGTTGAGTCCATAGACGGATGCGCCGCGCGGCTTCACAAGGCAATACCCGAAGCGCGCATAACCGTGGCTCACGGAAAAATGGATAAGGAACAGCTTGAGGATATATGGGAGGATATGATAAACGGGGATATTGATATTCTCGTGTCAACCACCATTATCGAGACGGGAATTGACGTACCCAATGCAAACACGCTTATCGTTGAGAACGCGCAAAGGCTCGGACTTTCCCAGCTTCACCAGATAAGAGGACGTGTCGGACGCTCGGCAAGAAGAGCTTACGCGTATTTCACCTATCCCGCGAACCGTGTGGTCAACGAGATAGCGACAAAGCGTCTTGAGGCTATAAGGGACTACGCAGAATTTGGCGCGGGCTTTAAGATAGCCATACGCGACCTTGAAATAAGAGGTGCGGGTAATATTCTCGGTGCGCAGCAGCACGGACACCTTGACGCCGTGGGATACGAGCTTTATATAAAGCTTCTTAACGAGGCGGTGCTTGAGGAGAGAGGGGAGAAGCTTCCCGAGAGGGTGGAATGTACGGTTACACTTAACTGTGACGCGTTCATTCCCGAGAAATACGTTCAATATCCCGCGCAGAGAATGGGACTTTACAAAAAGATAGCCGCCATTGAGTACGAGAGCGACAAAGAGGACGTTCTCGACGAAATGATAGACAGATACGGCGAAGCGCCAAAGCAAGCGCTTAATCTCTTGACTATCGCGCTTGTCAGAGCATCCGCGAGAAGATGCGGAGTCACCTCTATAGTTGAGGAACAGACGCTGGTCAAGATAAAGCAAAATGAGCTGGACTTTATGATATGGCATCAGCTGTCGGGCGAATTTCGCGGAAGACTTCGTCTTGGCGGCGGAGATACTCCGAGCGTGAATTTCAGAAAGCAGTCGGGTGACAATATCCCCGAGATCTTGCTTCAGCTGTTTGACAGATACGCTCAGATAATGAAAGAGGAAGACCTCTAAAAGAAAGGAAAACAAAATAAATGAAATCCGTAATTAAAAGATCTATAGCCGTAATACTTGCCTGCGTGCTTGTGCTTGCGTGCCTTGTGGGCTGCTCCTCAAAGGGCAAAAAGCTTATGGAGCTTGAAAAGAGTGAGATAACGGTGAATATGTTTATGCTGCTTATGTCGAGAATGAAGGGAACGCTTGCGGCAACGCTTGGAACGAAGGTAAATACAAATACCTTCTGGAGCACGGTGGTTGACGCAAAGACGGGGCAGACGTACGACGAATATTATAAAGAAAAGGTTCTTGACAGCGCAAAGACCTATATTGCCGCGCTTGCGCTGTTCGATGAGCTTGAGCTTGAACTTCCCGACTCGTATATCGAGGAAATAGACCTTGCTATGGATGAGCTTGTGGAAAGTGTAGGAGAGGGTTCAAAGACCTATCTCAATTCCGTTTTGGCAGACTACGGCGCAAATTATAAGGTGCTTCGCGAAACGTATATAATGGAAGCAAAGATAGCGTATCTGAGCGACCATTTGTTCGGCGCGAACGGCTCGCTTATCTCCGAGGAGAACTACGAGGAATATTATCAGGAAACGTACGTAAGATTCAAGCACGTATTTTTCTACAACACCAAGCCCGTTTATGAAACGGACGAAAACGGCGACGTAATCTACTACAAGGACCTTTCGGCTGATCCTATGCGTATAGCATATAAGACACAGACCGATGACGAAAGCATAAATCTGAGAAAAAAGACGGATGCTGACGGAAACGTTTTAAAGGATAAAAACGGCGACGTGATATGGATATATACCGATGCTGACGGAAAGGACAGAGTGTCCTACGATAAGGGAAGTACGGGAAATCCCACGTATCCCAACGCGCTTCTTGACGAGGACGGATATACCAAGACGGAAAAGCTGAGCACGGAGGAAGCAAAGGCGCTTTCCGACGAGGTGCAGTACGTAATGGAATCCGTGAAGGAAGGGGAGTATTCCTTGTTTGACAAATACGTCGAGGAATACGGTGAGGATCCTGGTATGGACGCTTATCCAAACGGCTGTTATCTTACGGCAACGAGTAACTACGACTCGACCGAGGTAAGAGACGCGCTCTTCGAAATGGAGGTCGGGGAGATACGCAGAATAGAATCCGACTACGGAATCCATATA
The DNA here is from genome assembly GCA_045655045.1 of Eubacteriales bacterium. Classification (GTDB taxonomy): domain Bacteria; phylum Bacillota; class Clostridia; order Oscillospirales; family CAG-272; genus HGM12713. The sequence continues at coordinate 2,547 of JAZOON010000036.1, forward strand.
GTTATGAAATACGAGCTTGACGAGGGCGGATACGCAAAGGAAGAAAACAAGGACTTCTTCAGGAAAGAGGACGGAAGCTTCTCCTTTATCGGCGATATCAAAAATAAGCTTCTTGGCGTATACCTTGAAAAATACAAAGAGGATATAGTTATAAAAGAGGACTTGCTCGATTCGTTGAGTATGACCGACGTTAAGGCAAATTACAATTATTGAAAAAAGTGTTGACAAACAAACTTATTTGTGGTATAATGTCAACCGAGAACCGCATAGAAATCGGGGGTGCTGTGCTTTGCACGGCTGAGACGGTGAGAGCCGAACCCTTAAACCTGATACGGATAATGCCGGCGTAGGGAGATTGTTTCCGACTGTCAATAAAAGATACGGAATAGAAATTTACCGCACGGAGATTTCCGTGCGGTTTCGTAAATTTTATTTGGAGGTGTCGGTATGAAAACGACTCAAAAAACTCAAAGACTGACCGTTTCTGCGGTCATGCTGGCGTTTGCAACGGTGCTTGCGCTGGTTTGCGAACTTATCCCTTTTCTCAATCTGCCGTTCGGCGGAGGCTTTACGGTAGCAAGCATGCTTCCTATCGTGATAGTATCGTATATGTACGGTATTAAGTGGGGCTTGTTTACGTCCTTTACTTATTCCGTCATACAGATAATTATCTCCCTTGCAAAGGGCTCGACGGTAATGCTCTTGTTTATGCCCTCGTCCGACGATTATATGGGAATTGGCGCGGCGTTTGCTATAATTATTATTGACTATATCGTTGCGTACACGGTGCTCGGTCTTGGCGGTATATTCAGAAATAAGGTAAAGAACAAGGTCGCGGCAATAGTCCTCGGAGTGGTCTTTGCGCTTACCTTGAGATACGTCTGCCATATCGTGTCGGGATACATATTCTACGGCGCGTGGGCGGAGTGGTTCTTCTCACAGGAGGGCTTTTACGCTATCGGTGAAAAGATACTTTCTGTTTTCAGCGGAAAGGCTCTTGCGCTTATCTATTCTATTTTCTATAACGGTCTTTATATGATACCCGAAATAATAATAACCGCGATAATAGCAACGGG
>JAZOON010000037.1:0-12396 GCA_045655045.1 Eubacteriales bacterium
GAGATCGACGAGACACAGGGTGACGAATTCGGATTTGAAAAAAATTATTCGGAATATTTGCACGTTAACTTGGCTCGTTATAATAAAGACAAAGCAGTTGTATCAACGGTAAGCGACGTTAAAATATATAAAGGCATAGACATTCTCAAAGTATTTTATATGCAGGATGGCGCGTCTGTTCGTATGGATGAGCCAACGGGACTTCGCTTTACGGGCGTTCTCGGAAAGAACTACGTTGACGGACTCAGAGAAGAGTACGACGGCGTTACTATAGGAATGCTTATCACTCCTACCGATTATCTTGACGGTATTGAATTTACCAAGGAAGCTCTTGATAACAGCGCGGCTCTTGCAGATTATGAGTACAAGTATCTTGAAATTGACGCTCAGACTATCCTTGAAGAGGGAAGCAATTACAAGGTAAACTGCTCTATCGTAGAGATACGTGAAGCCAACTATAGCAGAGCGTTCTCCGCAATTCTCTATATTAAGGTCACGGACGGTGGCACGGAGAGCTATATCTATTCGTCCTACGATCCGACGTATAATTCAAGAACTGTTGCCGAGGTGGCGAATGCGGCGTACAACGACCTCAGCGATACGGCAATCGGGGATTACAAAAATCCCGTAACCGTTATTGGCGGCACGACTATGTACAGCCCCTATACGGAAACGCAGAGGAATACTCTTTACGGATTCTTTGAACCTACGGAAGAGGGCACGGCTTATTCTCTCGCGGTAATGAGCTATAACATCGAGATGAAGAGAGATGATGATGGCTGGGCTGACAGAAATCTCGACAAGGTGGTTGAAACGATCACCACCGCTAATCCCGACATCGTTGGACTTCAAGAGGATAGCGACGATTGGTATGCAGAAAGCAGCGGTTTGTTTTCAACAACGAATCATTTGTCGGGGCTTCAGACCGCAGGATACGCGTCTACCGGCTTTGACGATAACAAATACGAGCGCCTCAATATATTCTATAATTCTACGAAATTCAGCTTTGTTTCTTCCGGACGGGAAGCTTTCCAAGACCTTGCTGAGAATGAGTACAGTAATATTGTAGCTCCGACCGGCGCGGATATGAGCCGAGACGGTCAAGGCAGAATGTTCAGCTACGTTATTCTCAAGGATAATGACACGGGAGTTGTTTTCCTCGTTGTAAATACTCACTTGCATTGGAGAAGCGACTCGGAGGATAACGGCGCTTCGGATGAGAATGCTTTGGTGCGTCAGTATGAGGCGAGAATTTTGAGGGCATGGCTTGACGATATGATGGCGCAGTATCCCAACCAGATAGTTATGGGCGATATGAACGACACTCCCGGCGATCCGCCTCTTTGTGAGTTTACCGACGGAAACGACGGATTGAAGGATTCAAGAGAAAATGCGCTTATTAAGGGAGATGTTGATAGTACGCTCGCAAATACTACAGATTATGTAACTCGTAATATTTTTGTGTTCGACCACATAATGTATCGCAATATGACTGTTGCTGAATATAGCGTGATAAACAATATGATCGATAACGTTAGCGGTAAAATGAGATATCCCTCAGACCACCTACCCGTTATTGCAAGATTTACTTATTACGTACAATGAAAAGGGAGGATGAATTTATGAAAAAGCTTAACGAATACATTGCCCCCTCGCTCAGTGTTACGACCTTTGCAAGCAGCGACGTTATAACAACTTCACCCGGGGACGGATTCGATACGTTTGAAAACTGGCAAAGAGACGTATTCCTTGAAAAATAATCAAAGGCTTAAAATAGCGCAAGCTCAAAGTGCTATATTTAATAAAAAACAAAAAGGAGATCTATTTATGAAAGCAAAAACTATTAAAAAAACGTTATCACTCTTTTTAGCAGTATTGATGATAGCGTTGACGTTACCATTCGCACTGTTGACCGTATCGGCAGAGGAGATCACCGAGATAGACATAACGGGCGTGACGCTCTTCGGAAATTATCTTAAAGATGACCTTAGCACGCAGGCAATAGGCTTTTACGGTAGTTACCCCGCAGTCAATGCGTTTGACGGTGACATAACGAGCGATGCGCAAAACAGCAACGGTGATGATTTGGATTACCAGATGTGTTATTTCGACGCGGACGGCGTTATGCAGAACGGTGAGAACGCGTCGGGTACGTCGTACTACGTGGTATGGATATTTGAGTTGGCTGCGGAAACCGAGATAGATACGCTCGAGCTGTGGACGTCTTTTAATGACGACAGATGGATGGCAAACAACGGATACGATATATACTACTCTGCCGACGGAAGCGCGTATACGGCAGCAGAGGACGCTTCCTACAGCAACGTTTACAGCGAGGTTGCAACGAACGGCTATTACGTAGCGGGAACGTACAACTCCACGAGCGGCTTCGTTCACGAGATAGATATGAAGGACGCCTCGGCTAAGTATATAGCAATTGCGGTTTCCGATCTCATAGTTGAGCGTGATGAAACGATTTTTCACGAGGTTGTCGTAAAGGGAATTTCCGAGCAAGTGCCCCCCGCCGTATCACCGAACGAAGCTACTGAAATAGCCGTTGCAGGCGTAACGGCATTTGGAAATTACGTTAATGAAGACCAAACCACACGAAAGATAGCTTTCTACGGCACATATCCCGCGAAAAATGCATTTGACGGAGACATTACCACTGATGCGCAGACCGCTAACACTAGCGATTTGCCTTACGAAAAGTGCTATTTTGATGCTGACGGCGTTATGCAGAACGGCGAGAACGCGTCGGGTACGTCGTACTACGTGGTATGGATATTTGAGCTGGCTGCCGAGGCTACGGTGGATACGCTTGAGCTGTGGGCTTCTTATACTGATAGATGGATGGCAAACAACGGATACGATGTATACTACTCTGCGGACGGAACTGCGTACACGGCAGCAGAGGATGCATCCTACAGTAACGTTTTCACCGAAAAGGATACTAACGGCTATTACGTATCGGGTACGTACAATTCTAAGGACGGCTCTGTTCACGAGATAGATATGAAGGACGCAACGGCTAAGTATATCGCTATTGCTGTTTCCGATCTCGTATTCGAACGTGATGAAACGATCTTCCAAGAGGTAGTTGTAAAGGGAGCTTACGTGGGTGGAGCGCCCTCCAATAATGAAAATACCGACACTCAGCCCTCTGACGAGCCTGTTCCAGGCGGGGACTACGCTCCTCCTACGGCAGTAACCGAGGAAGCTGAGGAAAGCGAAGCAGAGACATCGGAAAAGAAGGGATGCGGCTCAAGCCTTACGTTTGGCGGCGTTGCTTTGGTAAGCGCCTGTGCGCTTGGCGCTCTTGTTAAGAGCAAAAAGAAAGAGGACTAAAATGAGAAATAGAGTATTAAGACTATTATCTTTACTGTTAGTTATTCTTACGGTATCGTCAATTTTCGCATCCTGCGGTAGCTCGGATGATGACTATGACGCTGTAACGGGAGAGCAGAGCGAAGAGGATCCCGTTCCTCACCTCGATTGGGGCGGCAGACCCTTCAGAGTTCTGGCAACGCATAATACCTACGAGCCTAACTTTGAGATAGTTGGCGAAGCGGGAGCAGATAAGCTTCTCAATACGGTTTATGAGCGCAATCTTGTTGTTCAGGAATATTGTAACGTTGAGATCAAGGACGTGGCAGGCGACGGTGTACCGTTGGATTATCTCGAGAAGGATTATATGAGTGGTTTGCGCGCGTATGATCTGGCTTTCCTTATTCGCGACGATATGTCAAGCGCGATAGAGAGAGGCTATATGAAGGATATGACTAAGGTCAATTACATAAATTTGGAAAATCCTTGGTATAATCCTTTGACTATCAGCTCTATGAAAATTTCTGACAGACTTTATCATATGACAAGCGATTTTTCGCTTGTCGATAAGGCGAGAACCAACACCCTGTTCTATAACAGAGATCTTGCGAGCGACCTTCAGATAGAGGAAGACGTTATCGCCCTTATCAGAGAGGGCACGTGGACTATCGACGTTATGTACGAAATGGCAACCAAGGCGGCTCTTGACATAGACGCTAACAATAAAGCCGATCCTACGGACAGATACGGTCTCGTTTGCGGTGGCTCTGAGGGCGCGGTTGCGTTTTACAGTGGAATGGGTAATACTCTCGTTTCATTTGATGCCAACAATAACTATCAGATAAAAATGACAGAGGAGCGTTCGCTCGGCTGTCTGGATTACATAGAGAAGATATTGAGCGTTGAGTCTTGGTTAGGCTTCACGGGAAGCGAGGAAATACATTGGACAAAGGATTACAATGCTCCGGGAGATGCATTTGAACAAGGAAGAGCTTTGTTCTATTCATCCTCTATGAGCGCTATTGACGACCTTGCTGCCAACGCCGATTTCGCATATACGGCAATTGTTTATCCCAAGTATAACACCGATCAGGAGCATTACTATACTACCAACGACAACACCTACGGTTCTACTTTCGGTATTCCTTACGCAGCGGCTGACTTGGATTTCTGCGGTTATATGATAGAGGTGCTTTCCTGGAAATCGCATACAACCACGTATCCCGAATATTACGAGGTCAAGTGTAAAGTACAGAAGAGCTACGATCCTGTTTGTGCGGAGATGCTCGAGCTTAATATTAACGGCTTGGTTTACGACTTCGGATGTCAGTTCTCCGGTTCGATCAGATATAAGAGAGCAATAGAAAAGTTCATCGTTCATAACAAGGATAACAAGTCTATAGTAGACTACTATAACGAGGAGACTACAGGCTCGAATAACGCCATAGAGGGTATTCTCGATAAGATAGCTAATCTTCCAGAATAAATAACGGCGGATTTTCATTGCAAAGGCGCATAAAAATTGCCCTGCGAAATAATTGATATAGTTGTTTCGCAGGGCAAAGTGCCTTATTTTACATTCACTGTACATACGTGAATTATGGAGAAAAATATGAAGAAAAAATTTTTTATAATACTATCTCTCGTGCTTGCCGCGCTGTTTATCTTTACCGCGTGTAAAGCCCCAAAAAACGGCGTGGAAATGGAGACTGAGGAAGAAGCTGCCACGGACGTAAAAGCAACTGACGCGGTTTTATTTGTCAACGGGATTGATATTGCGGAATATACCGTAGTATATGACGGCAGGGTATCCGTTGGCAGCGAGACGGCTATGAAGCATTTTAATTCCAAGCTGAAACAGCAATACAAAATAGAACTTCAGGCAAAGACGAGTGCGTCTGACGGATATCGGATATTTATAGGCGTAAAAGGATCTGACAGCTCTATTTCCGAATTTTACGATTCATGCGAAGAGGGAATGATAGGTTCTGACGGAGAAAATATCTATCTTTTGGCAAAGAACAACGGAGGACTTTACAACGTTGTAGACGCCTTTTTTGCTAAGGCGACGTCTGACGGCGCCTGCGCTGAAATTACCGTATCGGAAAATCAAAAAATCGCATATACCAAGGAAAGCCTTACTGTTATGTCCTACAACGTGCTTTATGACGTAGAGGGAAGGGACGTAACGGCTCTTGCCGCCTTTATAAAAGAGCAAAATGCGGACGTTTTCGGTACTCAGGAAACGAAGAGGGTACATAAGGACGCAATACTTGAGGCAATGCCCAATTACAACTGCTATGAGGGAGTCGTAATAAAAGGCGGTGCTGAGATGCAAAATATGATTTTCTGGAATGCGGATAAATACAAGGCTGTTTCAAAGGGATTTCAGTATTTGACTGATACGCCTTTCGTTGCATCTAAAATTGACGAATCAAACTCATATCGCGGCTTTTCTTACGTTGTTCTTGAAAGTCTTGCTACGAAAAAGCAATTTTTATTCGTTAACGTTCACTTGACCTATAGGGATAGCGACGGAAATGCAGGAGGCGATAAGGTAAAGCTTGCCAGATTAAAGCAGGCTCAGTATCTAATTAGCTTTTTGGAGGACAAAAAGTACGAGACGATGCCCATAGTCCTCGTCGGTGATTTTAACTCAGTTCCCGGCAGCGATGCTTTGAATGCCGTTGATGATTCCAAGCGAATTGACAGAACCGCGATTATAGCAAACACAAAGGGTGACTTGGGCGGAACAACCACGAGGAACGTTCGTTCAATACGCGATACGTACGTTTTTGATCATATATTCGTGACCGCTGATAGAATTTCTACCGAATATTTTACCGCGGTGAATTATAAAGAAAACGGGAAATTCCCCTCAGATCATTTGCCCGTCACTGCAGAGATTGTTATATATTAAACTATAGATCGAAACACCATAGGTGTTGTTTATATATAACACCATGGTGTTTTGGAAAAATAATGGAGAAAACATGAAAAAGATATTATCTGTTCTATTATCATTGATTATGCTTTTAGGCGTATTTTCGTCTTGCGACAGAGACCTGAAAAGCGAAGAACAGGGAGATGTGATAAGTGAATCGATGAGCGAGAGTGCCGAAAGTGAAGCTTCAAAGGAAAATGAATTTGAGCTTACTCGATACGACATTGTTTCGAATAAAAACAGAATACGTATTCAAGGCAGAAGTATGGATACGGCTGACGGAGCGTCGTTTGATTGGTCCTCGTCGGGAATAGAATTTAACGCTACTTACACGGGATTCGTCAGCGTTTCGGGAAAGACCTCGGGCAATAATGTACAGTTCCGCGTTTATGTAAATGATAAGGAGACCGGGGTAGTAAGCTTCAGTAGTGCCTACGCGATGAAAAAGCTTCCCGGAACGAAGGCTGACAAGGAAACCACTGCGCATATTCGTCTTGTAAGAATTGAGTACGTTAAGGACGGATTGGCAACACTCAAGACTGTTGAATTGGCAGGAGAGATACACGAGTGGCAGGAACAGCGAAAATTTATTGAGTTCATTGGAGATTCTATTACTTGTGGCTACGGCTCGGTTTCAAACGACTCAAAAAAGGACGGTTCGAGAACCTTTGCCTACTTTACTGCCTGCGAGCTTGATGTAGATTATTCTATGGTTGCAATTTCCGGAATAGGAGTTAACAAAAGCACCGAGCAGCACAGCGGTAATACTATAGGTGATTTCTATAAATACAACACGTGGTACAGAAACAAAAAAGAGCTGTACAAGCCAGAGCGCAAGGCGGATCTTGTAGTAGTAAACCTGAACACAAATGACAACAATCGAGGAGCAACCGAATCAGCCTATAAGGCGGATCTGAAGGCATTGATTTCCGATATTCGCGCTATTCATGGAGAGGACGTCAATATCGTATGGATAATCGGTCAGATGACAAAAGCTGATACCCCTGTAAACGGCTGGCTTGAAGATGTATTTGAAGAGCTTGGCGGCGAGTCAAACGGGCTTTATATCATGGAAACAACCAGAAATACCGCAGGCGGAGGTGGTCATCCGAACTACGTGTCTCATAAAGTGACGGCAGGACACCTCGTAGAAATGATTAAAAATAAAAACCTTTTTTGATTTAAATAAAAACCATTTAGCAAAATTTGCAAGAGAAGCGGTGATCAATGAATAATTTCGTAAAGAAAGGCACGCTGTGATGAAGGACGAAAAAATATATAAATACGAAATGCACATACATACCGGTCCGTGCAGCGGAGGCGGCAGAGATATACGGGAGCACATAGACGATCTGATAGGAAAAGGCTTTAGCGGAATGGTTGTCACCAATCATTTTTACAGAGGGGACACCAGAATAGACAGAGAGCTGCCGTGGGAAGAATTCGTAGATGCCTACCGTCAGGATTACCTATATGGGCTCGAATATGCAAAAGAAAAGGATTTCGACCTGTTGTTTGGACTTGAGGAGTCTGTCGGAGACGGACAAGAGATACTTTTATACGGAATAACCCCTGAGCTTATAGTGTCACACCCAGAGTTAAAAAAAGCGCCGGCAGAGAAATATGCAGAGGTAGTTCATTCTACGGGCGGTCTTGTTTATCAGGCGCATCCTTATCGGGCAAGACATTACGTAAAAAATCCCTATCCCCTTGAATGCTTGAATATGCTCGACGGTATTGAGGTATATAACGCAGCTAACGAGCAGGAATGGAATGAAAGCGCAAGAGAGTTGGCGGACAAACTTGGACTTGCCTGTGTTGCAGGCTCGGACGGGCACAAGATAGGAACGGCGGGACGCGCGGGAATTGCAACCGGAGAGCGTATAAGAAATAACGAAGACCTTGTTCGGATATTAAAAAGCGGGGAATACATTATTTTTCAGGTTTGATATGAATATGTTGTGAAAATTAATTTTAATCTCTAATTGGAGTAGAAAATATGAATACTAGTTTTGAAAACGGACGAATCGTTACTACGGGAATACTGTGTGACGAAGTTCCGTATGACGTATCAAATAACAGTATTAGCGTGCAGTTTAACGGCAAGAGTGGCATTAATTCTTATCTGAAAATAAACGATAAGAAATTCTTTGACGGCTTGCAGGTATTCAAGTTTTTTGTAAACGGCGCGGAGATAGCGTTTGATACTCAAAAGCGTGTGGAGAGTATAGGAAGAACTCAGACGGTTACGTATTATAACGAGCTTGCTCAAATTAAAACAGTGTCTGTATTAAATGAAAAAATAAACGCTATAATTACGAACGTAGAAATAGTTCCGAAGGAAAGTATTTCATTTGACCTTGCTATTTTTATGGTGGGAGCTATTTCAAAGCATTTTACAAAGCTTGCCGACGGGAGCTTTAATTCCCCCGACAAAGAATTTTTCTTTGCTTCAGACGCTCCGTTTGAGGGGGTTGGAATAAATCAGTCGCTTCATTGGCATGACGATAAGCTTGATAAAAAAACGGTTATCAATATCGTGTACGGATTTAAGATCGACGGCATTACGGATATTTTAAAAAACGCCGATAAATATATTGAGGACGCGTTTGCGGAGATTAGCGGCATAGCGCTACCTTCAAGCGTCAGGAGTGAAGAAGATAAAGCACTCTACTATTCGGCTTATTTCTGCGCTTTGGAAAATTATAAGGAGATCGGCGATTTCAAGGGCTTTATGGCAGGGTGCAGATACGTTTTTCCTGCAAGAACGTATTTCAGAGACTCTTATTTTACAGTGCTTTGTATGTATAACGGACAGACGGAGAAGGTAAGAAACGAAATAATTGCTCTCAGCCGTGCGATAGGTGAGGACGGAGACTGTCCGTCTGCCGTCGTATACGATTATTCGTCGCATTGGGGAAATCACTTTGACAGTCCTTCAATGTACGTTATTATGATATACGATTATGTAAACAACACGAAGGATTTTTCTATTCTGCGCGAGCAAATAGGAAACTATACAGTTTTAGAGCTTATGAAGAAGGTTATAGACAGACTTTCGGAGTATTGCGACGAAACAGGCTTGCTTGTAAAGAGCGGAGAGTTTAACCGCCGAGATTGGGCGGACGAGGTGAATAGGTACGGATACGTTACGTACGACGAGGTCCTGTACGCAAGAGCTTTATATTGTTTTTCAAGGCTGTTAAAGCTTCAAAACGATACCGACGAAGTCCTGTATTACGATAGATTTGAGCAGGTAAAGGCAAGTATAAATAAGCATCTCTGGATGGAAGATAAGGGATATTATTTGAATTATACAAATGATGATTTCACCGAGGATAATCTGTCTATCGATACGGTGTTGGCAGTTATCTACGGAATATCAAATAAGGAGCAATCGGTGCGCTTGCTTGAAAACTGTGAAAAGCTACTTGACAGCCGCAACAATTCCGCAGTCGAGCCGTTTGGAATGTTTTGCGTATATCCGCTGTATAAGAATCTAAAGGCGGCTGTGAACAAGTCGGCAACTCCGTTTAATTACCATAACGGTGCGGATTGGCCGTATTGGTCGGCAATGCTCGCGTATGCGTATAAGATGTACGGCTTTGAATATGAATTTGCGCTGAAGAATTGGTTTTTCTACAACTTGGAAAAGGGCAATTATACCCCCGTGGAATATTTTTCACCGTACTGCAAGGACGGCTCTTTGCTTCAGGCGTGGTCAAGCGCGGCGGCGTTCGTTTACAACGATACGGATATGTCGTTCTTTGATGATAAAATTTGATTAAAAAGGAGCAATCGATGATTAAATTCGGCTGGGCAGAAACGGACATAACACCAAAACAGAAGATAGCACTCGAGGGGCAGTTTTACGAACGCGCCACGAACGAGGTGGAGACGCCTATCACGGTTACTGCTTTGGCAATAGAGGCAAACGGAGAGCAAGTAATTTTTTGTTCCTGCGACGTAGTCGTTATAACGTGGGAGCTTGTGGAGAGCGTTCGGGAAAGAATAAAGAACGCGGATATAAATAAAAGCAATATTATAGTATCAGGTGTTCATATACATAACTCTTATACTTACAGAAGAAAGAGTCCGCTTAAGAAATCTCCGTCGGGAGCGTTTCATATGCTCGGCGCGTTTATGCCCGAGGACTGCGAGTATATCCCCGAGGTGGAATCAACTGACGTAATGACACCCGACGATGCGTTTGATTTTCTTGCGGACGCTATTGCCAAAACTGTAGACTCGGCTTGGGAGAACAGAGCTGTCGGCGGATATGCAACGGGCTTTGGAAGAGCAGCTATCGGAATGAACCGCAGAGTATGCTATTCGGACGGAACTGCGAAGATGTGGGGAGACGTTGACACGGCGACCTTTACTACGCTTGAGGGCGGTAACGACAGCGGCATCGAGATGTTATTTATCTATGACGAAAACGACAAGATGACGGGAGTGGTGGCAAATATCGCTTGTCCCGCACAGGTAATGGAGCAGAGAAGCGTTATATCCTCGGACTATTGGGGTAAGGTGAAGATACTGCTGAGAGAAAAGTACGGAGAGGATTTTATGCTTCTTCCTATCTGCTCTGCGGCAGGAGATCAGTGCCCCCGTGACCTTGTAAGATGGGTAGAGCCTGAAACTCCTATAAAAGATCCCAACGTTATCAGAAATGATCCAAAATACAGAAAAGCCGATCCTTCTATGTTTGACGTCAAGGGAACGTGGAAAATAGGCAGAAGAATAGTAAATGAGATTGAAATGGCGATAGAGGAAATAGACGAGATAAAGTTGGATGCTGAATTTAAGCATAGCACAAAAAATCTCTCTCTTCCTTTGCGCCGCGTTACCGATACGGAAAAGGCTATCGCCGAGAACTGCATACGAGATTTCTTCAAAGGAAGAAAGACGCTCAACTATATGGATTCTGCGGAGCTTTACGTTCACACGGGAACGCTTCAGCGTTATGAGGTACAGGAATATTGCAATACGGTAGAGAGTGAAATACACGCGGTAAGACTTGGAGATATCGTGTTCGTAACCAATCCCTTTGAGCTTTTCCTTGATTACGGAAATCAGATAAGAGCGAGAAGTAAGGCACAGCAGACCTTTATTGCACAGCTGACTAACGGAGAGCTTTCGTATCTGCCCACCGAGAAGGCTGAACGGGCAGGACATTACAGTGCGTACGTTTCGTCGGGCTACGTCGGACACGAGGGCGGAGCGCATCTTGTAAGCGCGACGCTTGATATGATAAACGATCTGTTTGATTAAGAAAAACGATATTTTTAAAAGATAAAGGACAGTGAGCTGTTATGATCAGAGAATATGTTGAAAAAAACAGAGAAAACTCCTTGGAAACGCTCAGAGAGCTTTGTCATATACCCGCGCCGTCGTTCGGAGAGCGAAGACGCGCGGAATACTGTAAAAAGTGGCTTGAGGACGTAGGCGCAAAAGGCGTATATATTGACGAGGTCAATAATTGCATTTTCCCGATGAACTGTGAGGGAAGTAATGAGCTTACGGTGATTGCCGCACATCTTGATACCGTTTTTCCCGACACGGAAAGCTATCCCGAGTTTCACGAGGACGAAGAAAAGATATACTGTCCGGGTGTGGGCGACGATACGGCAAGCGTGGTGGTTATGCTGTACGGCATAAAGTATATGCTGGATAACGGAATCGTTCCGCCAAAGGGTATACTTTTCGTCTGCAACGCCTGCGAGGAAGGCTTGGGCAATTTGGTCGGCGTCAGACAGCTTATGAAGGACTTTAACGGTCGCGTAAAGCAATTTATTACGCTTGACGAGGATATTGGATACTGTGTAAACGACGCAGTCGGCTCTCATCGCTACAAGGTAGAAGCTGTAACCGAGGGCGGTCACTCGTTTTCCAATTTCGGTAAAAAGAACGCCATAGCGGCGCTCTCGGAGATAATTACGGAAATATACAAAATAAAAGTCCCCCAAAAGGCGGGAGCGACCACGACCTACAACGTAGGCACGATATCGGGCGGTACGAGCGTAAATACTATTGCTCAGAGTGCGGAAATGCTTTGCGAATACCGTTCCGACGACAGAGAGTGTATGGCGGTAATGCAGGCGGCGTTTGAGAACATTTTCGCT
>JAZOON010000038.1:0-4325 GCA_045655045.1 Eubacteriales bacterium
GGTTTATAAAAATGGATGTAAGTCTTATTTTGAGGATCGCGGGGGTTGGGGTGCTGGTATCCGTGGCGGCGGCGATCCTGAATAAGTCAGGAAGAGACGAGCAGGCGATGTTCGTCACCGTTGCGGGTGTCGTCGTCGTTATGCTTATGCTCGTTCAGGAGATAGGTACGCTTTTTGAAAGCGTGCAGTCGGTTTTTGGCTTTTGAGTTATGGAGCTTGATATACTTAAAATTTGCGGCGTTGCGATACTCTGCTCGGTCGTCGGGGCGGTCGTGGGCGCGCTTGCGGGCGGCATCGCGGTTGCCGTAAGACTTTGCGGACTTGCTCTGGTGCTTGGCGGCGCGGTCTCGCTTCTCGGAGAGGTGACGGAGCAGCTATCCGTCCTTGAGGGCGAGGCTGCGGAATACGTATCAATTATGATAAAGGGACTTGGTATCGTGACGCTCGGGCGTATCTGCTCGGACGTTTGCAGAGATTGCGGAGAAAACGGCGTGGCGGCGGCTGTTGAAAGCTGTGCGAAGCTTGCCGTGGTTTTACTTGCGTTGCCGTCGGTCCTTGGCATACTTGAAGCGGTGGAAACGCTTATCTCGAGGATTTGATATGAGACGGTGGGGATTTGTTGCATTGTTTTTATCTCTTGTTACGTTTCTGTCTCCCTGCGTGAGAGCCGAGGAATCACAGGTGATGGATAAGCTTTGCGAGGCGGCAGAGCAGATAGACGGCGCGGAGGGACTTTCAAATGACGTGGGAGATACGGGGGAGATACTTTCGTCTATGCTGTCTCCCAACGAGGTTATGAAAAAAATATTCGGCACAGGCGGGGATATACTGCCAAGCACCTTGTCACTGCTTGCCGTGCTGCTCGGTCTGCTTGCTGTTTGTGCCATTTGCAATTCACTTGGATCGTCGGTGAGCGGAGCGAGCGAAGCCTTCAGCTTTTTGTCGTCGTCGGCAGTTACCACGTTGATCGTCGGTACTCAGATGGAGCTTATATTCGACGTAGAACGGTTTTTTGAGAGGCTTGGCGCTCTTATGACAAGTATGATACCTATAACGGGAGCGGTATGGGCAATGGGCGGTAACGTAAGCACTGCGGCGGTGGGAACGGTGACGCTTGGCATCATGCTCGGATTTGTGGAGCGCTTTTGCGCGCTTACCGTAGTTCCCGTTTCGTGCGTTTGCATTGTTGCCGCAATATCCGCGGGGCTTTCGGGCGGAGGCGTGCTTGAGGGATTTTCGTCGGGAGTTAAAAAAATATACGGATTTTTTATCGGACTTGTAATGACCGTGTTCGTGTTTTGTCTTGGCGCGCAGACATCTATCGCGACTGCGGCGGACACGCTTACGGCAAGAGGCGCAAAGGTTCTGGCGGGAACGCTCATTCCGGGCGTTGGCAGTGCTGTCGGAGATACTCTCAGGGCGGTTGCGGGAAGCGCGGGGTATATCAAAAGTGTTGTTGGGATAGGCGGAATTTTTTTGGTGCTTACTCTTACCTTACCGATAATAACGTCTCTGTTGCTCGTAAGGGGAGTTTTTCTCGTGGCGGCAACGGCGGCTGATATGCTTGACTGTAAAAGGGAGCATAAGCTTCTTTGTGAAATGGGAAACGTCTACGGAATGCTCGTGGGAGCAGTGTCTATATGCTCCGTTGCGTTCGTCATAGCTCTCGGACTTTTTATAAAATGCTCGGTTGCGGTGGGATAGATATGGACGTAAGAAATTATTTGTGGTCGCTAACGCTCGTCTGCGTAGCCGCCGCGGTGGTCAAGGTGGCGACGGGGGAAGGAGCGATGAAAAAGTATATCGATATGATATGCTCCATCTGTGTCGTCTGCGCGCTTGTTGTGCCCGTTTTTCGCAATTTTTCACTATACAGCTCGGAGGATATGGGAGAAATGTTTGAATATAGCGGGGAGAGCGAGGGGAGGGAATATTATGAGGAAATTTATAATTCGTATTTGCGCTCGGGAAGCGTAGAGCTTGCCGAGGCTGACCTTTGCGGCGGACTTGCCAAGACTCTCGGAGTGTCGCAAGAGGACGTTTCGGTTTCGCTTGTGACGGAGTACACCGAAGAGGCGACGGGAGTATCGGAAGCCGTCGTTGAGCTTGGGGGCGGAGCTTATTTTGCAGACCCTGAGATAATAAAAGAGTATATAATGTCGAGACTTGGAATCGAGTGTCGAATAATATATAAAAATAAAGATAAATAATATAAATAATAAAAACATAATCGTTATATATCAATAAAACTAAAAGGATAAATCGGTAATGGAAAAAACAAAGCAAAATGCAAAAAACAGACAAAAAATGATATTGATAATATTGGGCGGAGCGGTTGGCGTATTCCTTTTGCTGTTTGGCGGACGGCTTGACGGAGGGGAAAAGGGAGGCGAGACGGAGGTGTCCGAGGACGGTTATTCTATGGCGCGGGAGTATGCTGATATGATCGAGGGGCGCGTTGAGGAAATCTGCTCGGGGGTTGACGGAGCATCGGACGTGAGGGTGTTCGTAAGCCTTGCGGGTGGATACAGGACCGTCTACGCTTACGACTCTCAGGCTTCGTCCACGGGACATAAAAATCAGCTCGTGATGTCGGGAAGCGGAGCAGACAAAAAGGCGGTGGTGACAGCTTACGAATATCCTCGGATATCGGGCGTTGGCATTGTTTGCCGAGGCGCTGATAACGCAAACGTCCGAGCGCAGATAATCGCGCTCGTTTCCGCATCGCTCGACGTCCCTACCAATAAGATATACGTGGCGGAGGGATAATTTTAACGAAAAAATCGCGCATATTTTGAGTGCGCGGCAAATATAATGTAGCGTAAACAAAACTTCGGAGGAGTGTATTATGAAATTCGATCAGGTTAAAACAAAAGTCGCTGATTTTTGCAGAAAGGTGGGCAAGCGTAACTTTATTATTTTCGGGGCGGTGGCTCTTACGGTGGTGGCGATAGGAGTAAACATTGCTATCTTCTCGTCCAAGGACGACGGATACGATTACGATCAAAGCGCGGGAATGGATGCGGGAACGGTTGATACAACTCCCGACTCCGCTCCTTCTGCCGAGAGTATAGACTCTTATTTTTCCAGTATTCAGGTTGACCGTCAGCGCACGCGCGACGAGGCTATAGAGGTGCTTCAGTCGGTCGTTGATAACGCGGCGTCCACGGAGACGGCAAAAAACGAGGCTCTGGCGCAAATAAGTAAGCTTGCCGATACCATGGCGGCTGAGTCGAACATTGAGACGCTTATCGTTGCCAAGGGATTTGAGGAATGCGTTGCGGTCATCAGCGACGGCTCTGCCAATATCGTCGTTAGATCCGACGGACTTCAGCCTGCGCAGATATCGCAGATCAACGAGATAGTTTACGAGCAGGCGGGAATTAAACCCGTCAACGTAAAAATAATTCAGAGATAATCGGGACGGTTTATGCTAGAAAACAACAGCCGAAGCTCATATTTTGCGGCGATAAATTCGGGAGTTGGCTTCGTAAGTAGGTTTGAGGAGCTGTTTTTCGGTGAGAATATCAAGCACAGATACGTAATAAAGGGCGGTCCGGGTACGGGTAAGAGCAGCTTTATGCGCCGAGTGGGAGAGAGCGCGGCTCGCCGAGGACTGCCCGTGGAGTACTATTACTGCTCCTCGGATACGGATTCGCTTGACGGCGTGGTGATAGGCGGAAGTATCGCCATATTCGACGGAACAGCTCCGCACTCTTACGATACAGTGCTTCCGGGTGTGCGTGACGAAATAGTAAATCTCGGACAGTTCTGGGACGCAAAAAAGCTTTCGGAGAACGAGGCGCAGATAAGAGAGTGCGCAAGACTCAAAGCTGCGGCGTATAAACGGGCGTACGGCTATCTTTCCGCGGCACTTGCAACCTCAAGGGCTGCGGACGGCGCAGTTCGCGAATGCGTTCTTGAAGAAAAGCTCGAAGCGGCGGCGGGGCGCGAGGTCGCGAGGCTTGGACTTACCCAAAAGGGAACGGTGAGAACGGCGCAGACTGAGGCTATGGGTGTTCGTGGGAGGGTGTATCTCCCGACGCTTACACGCTCCGCAATTCGAATTCACGCCGTTGACGATTGCTACGGAGTGGGGGCTGTGTATCTTTCCGAGCTTTTGTCGGTCGCGGCGGCGGGGGGATTTGACGTTAAGGTGTCGTATGATACCGTTGACGTAAGTAAGGTGCGTGAAATATTTTTCACCCGTACGGGCGATTGCTTTACCTCGGCATATACTGACGAGGAGGGCGTTTGCTCACGCGTGAACGTCAAGCGTTTTATCGACGTAGGAAAATACGCGTCGGTGCGGCAGACCTACCGTG
>JAZOON010000039.1:0-3775 GCA_045655045.1 Eubacteriales bacterium
GATAATCGTTAAAAAAATATCGATAAATATTCAAATTTACCATTGTGTTTGCTTATGAAATTCGCTTTTTGGACTTTGAAGAGTGAAAAATACGCAAAATGCAAGTTGTTGAAAATCAACTTTCATATTATGCGTTTATAAAAAGCTCAGCGGACGATTTTTGCATCCGCTGAGCTTTTTATCTAAAATTTCTTTCTATTGACGGTTATACCTGCCGCAAAAGCCAGAGACGTTATCAGAACGATTGAGAAAGACAGGGAAGAACCGCAGCCCTTTTCAGTAGCATCCGTTTCGGAGTCAACCTCTTCGGGCCTCGTCTCATTTTCCTGATTCTCAAGATTTCGATGCTCCTTACAAACGTTACATTCTGTATCGTCGTCACCGTCGTATTTGTGTCCTTCGGGAAGAATCGCCTTGCCTATTTTTTCTTCACCGCAGACGGTACATTTTAATATTTGCGTTCCGCGCTGAGTGCACGTCAGATTTATTATCCTGTCTTCCACGAAATTGCATTCGTGGCTGTCATCAACAGGCTCCTTGTAATCGGGATCGCTTATAACGATGTCTCCCGTTACGTTCGTAATGCTTATTTTTTTATCCGTCTTGCAGCTTGACGTTATATCCACACCGCCCATTGTGATCTTCAGATTGGAGCAATCGGTCTTAGCTTCTTCAAAAATATCAAGCGTAAATTCTCCGCCAAGCACCGCCGTGGGAGTACCTTGTTTAAAAATCCCCTTGTTGGTCTTATATTCAACCGTGTAAACGTCAGCGTCTTGGGGCATAAGCTTGCTGTTTGCGTATACTGTGGAAAGGAAGCATCCCGTTATAGCGTCCATTCCGAAATTGTTCGGGTGAACGTAATTCGCCAGATGCGCCGTGTTGTTATGGGGAAAGCCTATGTTGTTGCTTGTCTTTTCCGTTATTCCCGCATTTTCGTAAAGGTCTACGACGTATGCGCCGTAATGCTGCGCCACGCTCTTTATTGAATCATTGAATTTCTCAAGCGCGGCGACGTCTCCGTCAGTAGCTGCGGGGTAGGGACTTGGACCTGCGTTTATTGCCTGAGATTTCAATAGAGTAAAGCAGTATATTTCGGCGTTTACGTAACGCTTGGTTATCTTGTCAAGCA
This sequence comes from Eubacteriales bacterium, assembly GCA_045655045.1. Lineage (GTDB taxonomy): Bacteria > Bacillota > Clostridia > Oscillospirales > CAG-272 > HGM12713. Next base: position 1,133 of record JAZOON010000039.1, read on the forward strand.
TTATGGCGTATGCTTCCGCCGTATTTGAAGGAGTTTTGTACTTGCCGTCGGAATACAGAGATTCGTAATTGACGTCGCTTCCCAAGGTCACTCCCGCGTTATCTCCGTCCTCCGCGCGGCGGTCAACGTGAAAGTCGTTCGTTCCCATAAATACGGCAATTATATCGGGCTCATTGCCCGCATTGCTTCCCGTATCGTCGTGAAGCTGAACGCATCGGTCAACGTAAGCGGCGGGAATGCTTCCGCCCCAACGCGAGGCAGAAAACATACTCGCGGACCAAGAGTTGTTTACGAGTATTTGCGCGCCCGATACGTCAGCCGCCTGCTTCCACCAGGTATCGTTCACCGAGGATAGGGAGAAGGAAGAATAATTGCTTTGAGTATAATACGCGAGATTATTTCTTACCGTGGAGTTTGAAGTATCAGCCGCCGAGCCGTTTGAATAATTCTCAAACGTGGATATGCTGTCGCCCAATATTGAGATCGTCTTACCCTCGAGTGGCTTTTTGGTAGACGAGACTGCCGACACGGGTATTCCAACGGTAGCCAATGGAAAGAGAAATATCAAGGTTAAAAGTGCGGTACATAATTTCAAAAACAATGATCTCATATTTTACCTCCTGCTGCAGAAAAGCTTACAAGAACATTTTAACATTAATAAATATGTTTGTAAACCTTGGCGCAGCAGAAAAGCCGATAAGTTAAATTAAAAGCACGAAAATACAATTTATTTTGTCGGCTTGAAATACTGATAAAGTCTACAGGGTATCATACCGTTATAGAGCTTCCTTATTTTATCGGCGCGGCGACCGTAGAGCCTTTCAAAATTTTCGGCAGAGGTAAGAACGTATATCTGCCACGGCGACAGCCGTGAGAACACGCGTCCCATATCGCGGTAAAGCGCTTCAGCCTCCGAAAGAGTCATAAGACGCTCGCCGTAAGGCGGATTACATGCAACCGTACCGCGTCTGCCTTCTATTTTTCTTATATTGCGCGCGTCTGCCTTGAAAAATTTTATATGAGCGCCGACACCCGCTCTGCGGGCGTTTTCCTTTGCCTTTTCCAAAACCTCGCCGTCAACGTCCGAGCCGTAAGCCTCGAAAGCACTGTCAACGAGTATTTCGGAGCGCGCCTTTTCTCTTTCATATTCCCAAAGTCTTTTGTCGATTACGGGAAAGCTCTCTGCCGCAAAGCTGCGCAAAAGTCCAGGGGCTGTGTTCGTAGCTATCATTGCCGCTTCGATAACGATAGTTCCCGAACCGCAAAAAGGATCCCAGAAAAGGACGTCCTCTTTAGGACGGGCAATCGTCGCTATAGCCGCTCCGAGAGTTTCGCGAAGCGGCGCGTCCCCCGATGCGGGGCGGTATCCGCGCTTGTGAAGCGCAATACCCGAGGTATCTATCATAAGAGTCGCTTCGTCCTTGAAAATGAAAAACTCAACCTGATATTTCACTCCCGTTTCGGGGAATATCCTAAGTCCGTATATGCCCGAAAGTCTGTCAACTATTGCCTTTTTGACAATGCTCTGGCAATCGGGAACGGAATAGAGCTTTGAGTGTATGGCGTGTCCCTTGACGGGAAATATATCGTCCTTGCCGATAAATTTCTCCCACGGGAGAGCCTTCGTTCCCTCGAACAGCTCGTCAAAGCTGTAAACGGGAAAGCTTCCGAGCCATATAAAAATTCGTTCCGCGCAGCGCAGACGCAGGTTTGCCGCGACGAGAATGCTCTCGTCGCCGTCAAAGGTTATTCGACCGTCTATGGTTTCTACGCGTTTTCCGCCTATCCTGTCTATTTCTTCACCAAGCAGCTTTTCAAGACCGAAAAGACAGGTTGCTACCATTCTAAGCTTCATAATTATCTCCGTTTTCTTAATTAGTCGTAATACATTATATTTCAATTTTGGCAAACTGTCAAGGGATTAAGCGAAAAAACCTTGACATACGGGGGGGAATTTGATATAATATAATATATATGTCCTGAAACGGACTTGAAAGGAGATGAGCGTGTGGTAAGGTATATGAGCGAGGTCGTGGGTAACCGCGCACTTTGCGAAAAGCTCTGTCTTGACGTCATTGAGGACAAGCTCTCACACGCGTGCATCATAGAAGGTCCTAAGGGGACGGGAAAGCATACTATCGCGAAGAACGTTGCGGCAGCGCTTGCCTGTACTTCAAAGCCTGAAGCAGCGGGAAGATTTCCTTGCCTTGACTGTGCGGATTGCAGAAAGGTGCTTGAGGGAGATTGCCCCGATTTTATAACCGTCGGCTGTGACGGAAAGGCGACCATCGGCGTTGAGACTGTAAGATTTTTGCGCGAGGACGTGAGGACCGTTCCAAACGATCTTGATTTTAAGATATACGTTATCGAGGATGCGGATAAGATGACGCCGCAGGCGCAAAACGCATTCCTGCTGACACTTGAGGAGCCGCCGTCGTACGTCAGATTTTTCCTTCTTTGCGAGAGCGCCGAGCTTTTGCTTGAAACGATAAGAAGCCGAGCTCCCGTTATACGTACTCAACCCATAGATAACGACGAGCTTGACAGGTATCTTTGTCAGAAGGACAGACGCGCCGCCGCAATGAAGCTTGCTAATCCAAAGGAGTTCGCGGAGCTTATAATGGCTTCAAAAAACGGTATAGG
>JAZOON010000040.1:0-4616 GCA_045655045.1 Eubacteriales bacterium
ATATGTCTGACGTAAGAGAGCTCTCAAAGCTCGTCTCTGAATTCGTAAGATCCGAGGAGATAAAGGAGGCATTTGCGATATGAAAGTAAATATGGAGCTCCTTTCCGAGCTTTGTCTGCTCTTCGGTCCGTCGGGCTGTGAGGACGACGTTCGTGAATTTATAAAGAAAAAGGCAGAGGGCATCTGCGACGAGATGCACGTAGACCGTCTGGGCAATCTCATCACACGGATAAACTGCGGCGGCAAAGCGAAAATAATGATAAGCGCGCATATGGACGAGGTCGGATTTATGATAAACGAGGTGAAAAGTAACGGATACCTCGGATTTGACACCGTTGGCGGGATTGACGCGGGTGTTCTTGCGGGCAGACGCGTGACGGTGCGCGGAGAAACGGGAGATATTCTCGGCGTTATCGCGTCAAAGGCAATTCACCACAAGGATAAAAAGGAAAGAAAAAAGCCGCTTGGCACGGAGAAGCTTTATATTGATATCGGCGTTAAGTCAAAGGAAGAAGCGGCGCTTCTCGTCGACGTAGGCGATTTTGCGACCTACGACTCGGAGTGCTACGAGCTTGGCGACGGTTTGATAAAGGGCAAGGCGCTTGACGACAGAATGGGCTGCGCGGCTATGATCGAAGCTATGCGTTCTTTGAGGGAACAGCCGCCACAGGTTAATTCCGACGTTTATTTTTGCTTTACCGTACGCGAAGAAATCGGACTTTCGGGCGCGCAGACTGCGGCGTTCACTATACGTCCAGATATTGCAATAGTGCTTGAAACGACGGCGGTAGCGGACGTACTTGACGTGCCGTATGCCCGTCGCGTGGCAGATCTGCGCGGCGGAGTGGTGGTATCGGTGATGGACCGCTCCACGATATACGACAAGTCGCTGGTTAAGACCGCTCTTGACGTGGCGAAAGATAAAAATATCGCGGCTCAACTAAAGCGTTACGTGTCGGGCGGTAACGACGCAGGGCATATCCACAAGACCGCCGACGGAGCGAAAACGCTTGCGCTGTCCGTTCCGACACGCTATCTCCACTCACCGTCCTGTGTGGCGGCTATGTGCGATTACTACAGTCAACGCGATTTGTTGGTGGAGCTTTTGAAGGAGCTTTGAAAGGTTAGTTTATCGTGGAGACGCGGGGACGCGTCCACCTTTTTTTCGAAAAAGGTGGAGCCAAAAAACTTGTTGACAGAAAAAAATATAAAGGATAGTGGCGAAGTCTGTTTTTTCCCATAATCTGTAGGGCGGGGGCTTGTCTCCCGCCGTGACAAAAACGTACGGCGTGAACCCATACGTTTGTGATAATCTGTAGGGGCGACGTCCTCGACGCCCTGTAAAATGTCCGCACGAAAATAACATTTGCGCACAAAAACGGCGGCAGCAAGCCACCGCCCTACGGAGACAATGCGAACACACGGCGAAAATCTGTGTTAAAAACTTTTTGTAGGGACAGGCGTCCTCGACTGTCCGCGAGATGTTTGCACAAAAAGCCTGATATAATTTGTAGGGGGCGACGTCCTCGACGCCCCGTAAAATGTTCGCACAAAAGTAAGATTTACTGAAATATACTCGAAAACTGTGAAAAGGGAATTTTTATGAATATGTATACGACACTTAAAGACCTTTGTCTTTGTCCATCCGTTTCGGGCAGAGAAGAGAGGGTGAGAGAAAAAATAAAAGAGCTTATAGCACCGTTTTGTCACGAATGTTACGTTGACAAGCTTGGAAATCTTATTGCGTTGAAAAAGGGAACGGGCAGTGGCAAAAGAGTAATGCTCGCGGCGCATATGGACGAGATAGGCTTTATCGTGACCGTTATTGAGGACAACGGCTTTGTAAGAATTGCTCCCGTCGGCGGAATATCGTTTGCGGCGGCTGCTTACTGCGGCGTTGTGTCCGAGAGGGGTGTTCGCGGCGCGCTTGTGCCCGAAGCGAAGGTCAAGCCTGAGGACTACAAGGCGGATGTGTTTTATATAGATATTGGAGCGACGAGCAAGAAAAAGGCGGAAGCAAAGGTATCTATAGGTGACTTTTTCGTGCTTACGCCCAAGCTCGAAAGGCTTTCGGGCGAGCGCGTATGCGGCAGACCGCTTGATGACAGAATTGGCTGCGCGGTGCTTCTTGATATAGCGCAGAGACTTTGGAGCGAGGAGCTTTGCGACGACGTGTATTACGTCTTTTCCGTTCAGGAGGAGGTCGGCTGTCGCGGCGCGAAAACGGCGGCGTTTGCCATTTCACCCGACGTGGCTATATGCTTTGACGTAACGGCAACGGGTGACGTGCCGTCGGCAACGCCTATGGCGTGCGCTCTTGGAGACGGCGCGGCGGTGAAGATAAAGGATTCGTCGGTCATATGCGATGAGGGCGTGGTAAAGGAGCTTTGCGCCACTGCCGAGCGACACGGTATAAAATATCAACGGGAAATACTGCTTGCGGGCGGAACGGATACGTCGGCTATGCAGCTTGCGGGAAGCGGCGCGGCTGTCGGAGCTTTGTCGATCCCCACGAGATATATCCATTCGGGCAGTGAGGTCTGCGACCTCTCCGACGCGGCGGCTTGCGCTCGTTTAGCAGTTGAGTTTATAAAGAACGGGAGATAAGTATGGAATATTCACAAAGAGTTTTATCTCTTGTCGCGCAAGCGGAGAAAGAGATGTCGGATATTTTTGCGGAAATTGACAGAATATCCTTTGAAAATACCAAGAAGATAATGGACTCCTTTAAGGAGCACAGAGTAAGCGAGGCGGTATTCAACCCTACGAGCGGCTACGGCTACAACGACCGAGGTCGTGAGGTGCTCGATGAGATCTGGGCAGACGTTATGGGAGCGGAAGCGGCTTTCGTCCGTCACAGTATTGCGAACGGAACTCAGGCGTTGACTATAGGTCTTTTCGGTTTACTTCGTCCGAACGATATTATATTTTCAATAGCGGGCAAGCCTTACGATACGCTTGACGAGGTCATAGGAAACAGCGGCGTTGCAGGCAACGGCTCGCTTCGCGATTTCGGTGTGGAGTACCGTCAGGCAGATCTGAACGATGACGGTTCGTTTGACCTTGACAGAATACGTCAGGTGTTGACCGATGAGGGCGAAAGAGTAAAGGTGGTATTTATACAGCGCTCAAAGGGGTATCTTAACAGAAAGACGTTGAGTGTGGACGATATAGGTATGGTGATATCCTTCGTGCGCTCGATAAAGCCCGATTGCTACGTTGTGGTTGATAACTGCTACGGCGAATTTACCGAAACGCGTGAGCCTACGGCGGTTGGAGCCGATATGATAATCGGCTCGCTTATCAAAAATCCGGGCGGCGGAATGGCTGAATCGGGTGGCTATATTGCGGGTACGGCAAAGGCTGTAGAGCTTGCTTCATACAGACTTACGTCCGTCGGCTGCGGACTTGAGGTCGGAGCGACGCTCGGTCAGAACAAGAGTCTTTACAAGGGACTTTTCTACGCGCCGCACACCACGGCTCAGGCGATAAAAACGGCGCATCTTGCGGCGTATATCTTCGGTGAGCGTGGACTTGGCTTTGACGTTGAACCTGCGTGGAACGAAAAGAGATACGACATAATTCAGGCGGTAATAACGCATTCCGCTGAGGGACTTTGCGCTGTCTGCCGAGGCATTCAGGCGGGCTCGCCTATCGATTCTTACGTAACACCCGAGCCATGGGATATGCCGGGATATGCGGACAAGGTAATAATGGCGGCGGGCGCGTTTACTCAAGGCTCGTCTATCGAGCTTTCCGCGGACGGTCCTCTCCGTCCACCGTATACCGCTTATCTTCAGGGCGGTCTTACCTACGAAAGCGGTAAGATCGGTATAATGAGCGCAGCGGAAGAGACGATAAGGTCGTTGGGGCTGTAAGAGGACGCGGGGATGCGGGGACGCGGTTTTTGCTACCTTTTTTGAAAAAATGTAGCGCCAAAAAACTTCTTGACGGAAAAGGTAAAAAATGGTGGAAAGGTCTGTGCTGTCATTTGGGGGTTCGTGCGTTAGGTGACGGAGAGGGCAATAATAAAATTCCAAACGATGTAAAAATGCATATTGGGGAGCTTATCCTCTCACCGCTTTGCGGAGCTCTCCCATAGGGCGAGTCAAAAATTGGTACATAAATAAAAACAGGGAGCAAATATGCTATTTTCTTCTTTTGAATTTTTGTACCTATTTTTACCCTTAACGCTTGGAATATATTTTCTTTCGCCAAGGGGTGCGAGAAATTACGTTCTTCTCGTGTCAAGCCTTGTGTTTTACGGTATCGCCTCGCCGAAATTTCTTCCTCTGCTCGTAGGCGTTTCACTCGCCGATTGGGGTATCGGACTGCTCGTTTGCAAACATACCGAAAAGGGAAGCGAAAGGGCGGCAAGGCTTTGGGTAGCCGTGGCGGTGATATCCAACGTGCTGACGTTGGCATTCTTCAAATACCTCGACCCGATAAGGACGGCTTTAGGATTAAGGGTTATTGGAATAGAGCTTCCGTCGGGAATTTCCTTTTATATTTTTCAAGCTCTTTCTTACGTCTTTGACGTGCGCCGACGCGCCGTTGCGGCGCAGAGAGATCCGCTTCTGTTTACGACCTACGTGTCACTTTTTCCTCAGCTTGTG
>JAZOON010000041.1:0-1825 GCA_045655045.1 Eubacteriales bacterium
TTTAGCACATTTTTCAGCTTTTGTCAACAAAATACGAAATTATTTAACAATATGTATAATATGTCAAAAATCAAGTGCTTTAATTAGTTAAACAGACAACAAAAAAGTCCCGAAAGCTTTTAGCTTCGGGACTTTTGTGGAGCTGGTGATGTGACTCGAACACACGACCTGCTGATTACGAATCAGCTGCACTACCGACTGTGCTACACCAGCAAACAGTAATATTATAATCCAAACCGTCCGATTTGTCAAGATGTTTTTTGAAAATAATACAGCTTTGTGTGAAAGTTTTGTTTTTAGGCTTGAAATCCGTCAAAGATTGTGTTAAACTTATAAAGAATGTTGTTTTTAAGGGGAGTATAATGGACGGTAAGAGTGAAAACAGGCAAAAGAGAATAAAAAGAATTAGACGCAAGCTTCCCGCATCGTTGCTTGCGGGCTTTTCGTTGCCCGTAACGCTCTTTCTTTTCGGACCGTTTGACCTTTTCGCTCAGAACAGAGCGGAGCTTAATTTCTCTCTCTATGACTTTTTATTGCCATGCGTTTTGCTTACGCTCGCTTGTGGCGCGGTGCTTTCAGCCGTCGCCCTGCTTCTTCGTAAAAAGATTTATTCCGTTTATATCGCGCTCCTTTTCTGGGCGTCCGTCATGCTTTACGTTCAGGGGAGCTACCTTAATTTCGGATATACTCAGCTCTCCGCCGACGGAGTCACCGAGTCTGCCACCGTGTGGCTCGTCGTATTGAATGCCGCTATATGGGCGGTGACGCTCGGCGTGACGGTATTTCTCGTCCTGAAATTCAAGCCCGTAAGAAAAAAGCTTAAGGGAACGGTCGCGCTCGTTTTGTCCATAGTTATGTTTATGGAGTGCGTCGGTGTCGCTGCCGTGTCCTTTGATGAGGGCGTTTACGATACGCCAAAGGACGTGATTCGGTCCGATACGGACGGAGTGGGTGTGAAAATGCTCACGACCAACAATATGACTACGCTATCAAAGGACAGAAACGTGGTGATCTTCCTCGTTGACAGATTTGACGCGGATTACTATGAAAAGGCAAAGCTGGAAGCTCCCGAACTTTTAGAGGAGCTTGACGGATTTACGTATTATTCCGACCACGTTTCCCTGTACGCAAGGACCTTTCCTGCCGTCACGAATATGTTGACGGGCTTTGAAAAGCCTGCGGAAACGGGCAGGAAAAAATATTTCGAAAAGTCTTATGAAGATGCGGTATTTCTTGAATATATGGACTCTCAGGGGTACGGCGTCAACGTCTACACCTCGGATTTTTACGCTTATGAAAATGCGGCGCAAATGGACGGATACGCGCAGAACGTTACCACCTATACGTCATACGAAATAACCGACAAATACGAGCTTGTTTCGTCAATGATAGCGTTTTCTCTCTACCGATATTTTCCTTTCTTTTTGAAGGGAACGGTTGATCACATCGGAAGTGACACCTTCGACCGATTGGTGAGATTCGAGGGTGCGTCGGACGAGGAAAAATATACGACCGACAATAAAAAGGTATATGAAGAGCTGACCTCAAAGGACTTTACGCTCACCGAGGAAAGCGGACGGTTTACCTTCCTTCATATCGACGGCTGTCACGGTCCTTCCTCCTACGGAGCTGATTTCTCCGAGCTTGAAGAGCAGTCGTGGGATACCGTTGGAATGATGACGCAGTCCTTTAAAATAATCAACAGATATATAAATGAGATGACGCGGCTTGGCGTATACGAAAACGCGACCGTTATCATAACGGGTGACCACGCCGCGGCAATAAGCGATTCCAAGCCCGTTGAGGCTTCGAGAATTACGGCGTT
>JAZOON010000042.1:0-12950 GCA_045655045.1 Eubacteriales bacterium
AGTACTTGCCTTCTGTCAAACCTGTTGTAGTACATGTAGCTGCTACTGCATTGTCGATTACCTCAGTATGTCCAAGCGCAGCAACTGTCTGCTGAGCAATGAGGACCTCTTTACATACCGAGCAGTGCTTACCTTCTGTCAAACCTGTTGTAGTACATGTAGCTGCTACTGCATTGTCGATTACCTCAGTATGTCCAAGTGCAGCAACTGTCTGCTGGGCAATGAGGACCTCTTTACATACCGAGCAGTACTTGCCTTCTGTCAAACCTGTTGTAGTACATGTAGCTGCTACTGCATTGTCGATTACCTCAGTATGTCCAAGCGCAGCAACTGTCTGCTGGGCAACGAGAACCTCTTTACATACCGAGCAGTGCTTACCTTCCGTAAGACCTGTCTGCGTACATGTTGCAGAAACCGTTGCATCAATTACTTCGGTATGACCGAGTGCACTAACTTCATTTCCAACGTAGGAGTGACCGCAATTACACGTATACGTTGTATAACCGCCGTTTACACAATCGGGAGCGGTTACTACTGCATTATAGCTGTGTCCGGTAGCGCCAACTATTTCTTGGGCAATCTTATAATCACATCTCGTGCAATGCTCACCTGCTGTAAGACCTGTGTTCTCACAATCAGGCTCTACTGCTTCATCGATCACCATATCGTGGTCGAGGGCATCGACTGTGATCGTTTCGCGGCTGAGTTCCTCACCACAAACCGTACAGTAAACTACGTTATCGTAAGAGCCTGCTACGGTACATGTGGCTTCTGTTCTTTTTTCCTCAACCGTATTGCCGGATGTGTGTTCAATCGTTCTTTCTGCTTCACATATGTTACAATCCGTATCACATGCGTTGTCGTATACGTGTGCGCCAACTTCTCTTGTTTCCAGACACACGTTACAATTTGTATCACAAGCGTTGTCATATACATGCGCATGCTCTGTAATTTCAACGGTAATCGTAGTAGGCGTACAGAAGAAGTAGTCCTGAACGGTGATCTTAACCGCGCCCATACCTGAGAAGGTGATCGTGGTGTTTTCCCAATTTGTACGATCATAATTAATCGTTGCGGAAACGGGGTTATTCTCATCAAGATTTGTAACGGTTACAGTGAGTGCGCCGGGAACCAGCTTGATTCCGTTATCAACAAACTCAAAGATATCTCCAAGCTTAATGGTTGTGCTATTTGCGAGGTTATCAACCTTACCCTCAAACTTTTCAACGGACGCGTCATGAGCGCCTTGCGTTACGTCAAGCTTTTCAATACCGTTCCAGTTGTCAATAGCCATGCTGGAAACGCCCCAGCCGTATCCTGTAAAGAGATTATGGAAGGGCAGGTAGATTGCCTGATTGTTCTCTTCTGCGGTGTGATCGTGCTTACAACCGTTCACAGAGAGCTTCTCTCCGTCGGTATCAATGATACCGTTTCCGTTCGAGTCAGCAAAGTTGATTTCGGAATGCGTTATACGGCTGAACTGATAATCGGGAGAATAGGAAGCCATAGAATTCTTCTCAAACTCGCAATAATAGTAGTCGTTCCACGTGCCGAAGTGAACTGTACAGTCTTTTGCAGAAATATTCGTCATATCGGGAACGGTTCTTCCGCCTGATGTCGTATTATGACGAACCGAGCCGATTATCATACCAGAATAACGGTATGCGTAGTACTGATAGTTTGCACATACGTCATTATATACGTCGATAATTGCGGAAACGTGGCAGTTTTCAAAGCTTATCGTATCGCCCGTTGCGTTGCCGCTTCCGTCAACGTTACCGCGGTACATACCAACGAGACCGCCGCAGGCAACGTCCCACGAGCCCCAAAGAGCGCTTATCTTATTGGAGTTATCAACGGTGATGTTCTTGAGGGTGATGTGGTCGTCGTTCGCATCAGACGTATCACCCGCGATACCGATGATACCGCCGTTTCCGGTGTTATATACTCTGGGATTACAGTTAGTGATTGCAATATTTTCAAAGGTAGTATTTCCTGCCGCATATGCCGCGACAACGCCCGTGGGGGTGAACTCGCCGTCGGATGTGAAATTATCAACGGTAAGGTTCTTAACCGTTCCGCCGTATACGTATCCGAAGATACCCATAGCGGCATTCCAATAATTGCCGTCGTAGTTGCCCTTCATCTGCCAGGTGTTCTGGTAGACGTTGGCTATCTTGTTTCCGTTTCCGTCAAACGTGCCCTTGAACGCGCCGCCGTAGGTGTACCAATTGTCCGTCTCGCTCGAGGTAGCTATCGCGGCTCCTCTTGCGTAGTCGGGATCCTCCTCGAAGTAAATGAACTCGGGCTCGTCGTCAAGCGCCGCCGTTGCTATATCTCCGCCAACCTTGTGGTATCCTATAGGATAGAATATTATGCCGTTGTTTACGTTTTCCTCACCGCCGAGGTTTACGTCCGCAATGAGCTTATAGTGTTTGCTTCCGTAGGTATCGTTATCGTTGGAAATTACCTCTCCAAGATATGCGAGCTGGTCGGCATTTGCGATAAGATAGGGATTTTCTTCCGTTCCATCACCGCCCGCGAAAGCTGTAGCAACCGTTCCGTTCCAAGCGTTCACCGTATCGGACACGAGCGCGACCTCGGAGAAGGACTTGAGGTAGAGCACTACGTCGCCCGTAGCGGGATCGTATTCGTAATCGTTATGTGCGGGAGCTGCGCCCTCTGCGAGCAGGTGCATCTCGACCGTATTTCCGCCCTCAACGTGATAGAAGCGGTAGTTACCCATATTAAGACCGACGGGCAGAAGCTCCTTGACGGAGATCGCCATAGCTACGTCGTTATCCTCCGCAACACCGTCTATATGTACGTCAAGAGACAAGGACCTCTCGTTCTCGGTGAGCGTTATATTCGCCTCGCTTTCGTCTATCTCGTTTACGCGAAGCGCGAGGGTGTCATTGCCGTCCATAAGGGAAACACCCGCGGGAATACTTGCGGTGATCCTTTGGTCGCCGCTCGTCATAGAAACGGGAGCGGAAACCTTGCCGTCACTCGTGGGAACGACCGTGGTATACGCCGTCGCGCCCGTTATATCCACCTTTGCGGGCCACTGCGGATCCTGATCGTACTCACTGTTAAACGCGTCCGTCTCGTAGCTGAACTGGGTTGCTATAAGATTTACGGAAAACTCACCCAAGGTATCTCCCTGATACTCGTTGCCCGCGTCCTCCTTCATATGGAGCGCGACGGCGAGAAGGGAATGCTCAACGTCGTATTCGTCGCTGACCTCGCCCCGAGGTAACGTAACTCCGCTCGTATAAACGCGCGAATCTATCACATTGGAAAGTACTCCGACGCTTGAAAGACCGTCAAGCGTTCCTACCGTTTTGTCAACGGGATTTACGTAGTAAACGTCGATAACGTCAGCAAGGTCCGTGACCTCACTCTCCGCCTCAATGGAAAGTCTCCACTGTAAAGCGAGGTTTCCCGCGTTTCTTACCTTGATATACTTTATATCGGTATATCCGGGCTCCCAATTATCGTAGTCGAAGATAGCAACGTCCTGAGCGTCCTGCCAGCCGCTGTCGTCAGCGTCAAGGAAGCTCTCCGACCAATACATCTCGACGTCAAGCATACCGCTTTGCACGATATTGCCCGAGCTGATCGCAGAATCAGTGAACCAGGCGTACGTCGTGCCGAGAAGCATTGAGAAGCAGAGTAGCATTGCTACGGTACTTTTCAGAAGTGACCTTTTGGTGTTTTTCATTCTTATAACTCCTTTTTTATGTGTTTGGATTTACTTATAATATTATGGTAAATATTCGGCGATAAAAGGGCGTAAATCGTGTTTATGCCCTTTTGTCGCCGCCACACCCCGAGGGGTGTGGTGGCTGGGAAATCGGGTAGATATTACTGAGAAACTACTACAGCACCCTGACCGAATGTATACTTAACAGTTACTACATTGTAGAACTCGCCCTCGTTCTCGGGGTTGGTCAGACGAAGCTCAACTGTGAAGGTTGCACCTGCAAGAGCGTCGTCAACGTCGCCAACACCACATGTAAACGTACCAACGTTCTGAATAACGTCAAGGTAAGTCCAAGGATTTTGGGTTACAGAACCAAGGAGCGGAAGCTTTTCATTTGCCGCGAGAGTTACGTCACCGTTGTGGAATCCAATCCAACCGAAGGAGCCGTAGTTACCGCCGAGGAATATCTCGTTTTCGCCGAGATCTCTGTCAAGAGATACGTAGAAATCGCAGTACCAATTTGCGTACTTGTTGAGCTTTGCCTTATCAAGAGTTTCAAGAGCTTTGAATTCAAAAATCGTTTCAAGCTCACTGCTCAAGCCTTCGGTGGGGGACCACTGACCGTATTCACCCCATTTGATTTCCTCGTTAGCGTAGTTTTCGAATACGTCTGTTACTTCAATCTTATCTGTCCAATCGAAATTAGGATCGTATGTTACTACGGGAGCAGAGCTGTCTGCATCATAAAATACAGTGAAGGGAGAGAAGCTCGTGGTTTCAAACGTTACGTAACCCGTGTTAGAGTTGTACGTTGCGTCTTCAATTTCCGTGCTGTAGTGGTAAAGCTTTACGGTAGAAGCATTATATCCCTTACCAATCATAATCTGAACCTTAACAGGCTCACGGTTATCAGCCTTAAGACCTTCTACGGAAATATCGTACTGGATCATATCAAGTCCGGCTACATTTGCGGAGAAATTACCGTTATAAGTCGTTTCGGAAATCTTTGCTGAATATTCGGTAGCAGCAGGATCTGCCGCGTCCTTGGGGATAACTATAGAACCAACCTTGTAGCCGTCGTCGCCTACTATACGGATCTCAGCTGCGGTCTGGTTGCCGGTAATAGCAGCAGTCGTGCCGCTTCCGGGATAGCCTGCGTGTTTGTCGTATTCAGTACCGAAGCTATCGCTCTCGCTCATAAGCTGACCTGCAAGTACCTTTATGTCAAAGGTGATGGATTCGCCCATGTACTTGTTCTCAGCCTCTTCAAGCATATGTACGGAGAGAGCGAAGAAATGCTCCTCGGCGGGAAGAAGAGCTACGTCATTTGCATCGGGATCATAGTTGATACCAAGGTCAACCTTGTTTCCATTGTTATAATCCCAAACAGGCTTTTCTGCAACCGTGTCGGTATAGCGAGCATCGGGGGTAATAGCGTACTCCATAACGTCGGTAAGGTCGTGATTTTCGTCACTGCCACTACCGAGCTTAACGTCGATCGCTACCTTATACTTAAGAGCAAGGTTACCCTCGTTCTTGATAGAGAGGTAAACTACCTCGGTGTAGCCGGGCTCCCAGAGGATCGTGTCGTCGAGAACGGGCTTGCTGCTTTCGGAAATATTTACGCTCGTATCAGCGGCAGTCCACTGATAAAGCTCTACGTTAAGCGTACCAGCCTGAACCTTGTTGCCAGAGCTTATTGCGCTGTCGGTAAACCATGCAAAGGTTGCGCCGAGAAGCATTGCAAAGCAGAGAACAAGTGAAAGAACGCTGCTAAGAAGAGCTTTCTTTGTTGATTTCATGTTTTTCATATCTTTTCTCCTATAAATATTTTATCTGAGTTTGTTTACGCGTATATTTTACGCGTCTTCCGAGGTTTCCTCTTTTTCTTCGGACTCAACCTCGGCATCGTCTGTATCCGTTTCGGTCTGTGGCTGATCCTCAGCCTTTTTCTCCGAGGCTTGCTCCGCCGCCTGCTTTTCAAGCTGCGCCTTGAGCGCCTGAAGCTCGCGAAGCATTTCCTCGTTTTGCTTTCTCTCCGCGGCTATCTCCGCCTTTTCCGTTTCCAATATCTCCGTCTGCTCCTTCTTATATCTGCGGAACAGTCTTATGACGTTTACGCCGTTATAGATTATGAGCAAAAGGAAGGGAACGAGAATGCAGATTATGTAGCCCGGTACGGATTTCACGAAAGCGAAGAAATTTCCAAGCGCGGGAAGCTTGCCCGTATACTTACCAAGCACGAAGGACGGCTCGACGAGCGCCTCGTCGTCCGTTCCCGTATTCGTACCGAAGGTGACGTATCCGAGAACCTTTCCGTCGTCGGTCTTCTTGACCTCACGGATCATATGCGTGATAGTCTCGCCGTAGCTGTCGGTATTGGTTGACATAAAGGAAATTACGTCTCCCGCCTCGAGCTTTGTCGGCTCCTTCACGTTCTTGACAATTACGATATCTCCCGCGTTAAAATGCACGTCCATATCCTTATTGTTTTCGGACAGGCTCATCGAGTCGGTCTGAACGATATAGAATTTAATGCCGAAGATACTACGGTCGTTTCTGTCTACGGTGGATACCGTGAAAACTGTGAATATCATCATAAAGACGGAAAAGGCAACCAAAAGCCACGTTATGGCTTTTATGCTGATATTCAGTATAGTTTTAGCTGTTTTATTCATTAGTTAAAGTCTCCTCAATATCTACGTTGCCCTGTACCGCGTATACGGTAACGCCGATGCCCGTATATTTATTATTCTGAAATTCGTTTCCTGCGGTTTCCTTCATTTTAACATATAAGTAATATGTATCAGCGCAGATCTCACCTGCCTCAAGCCTTCCCTCGAAATCCGATATTCTTTCCGCAGCGGCATCCTCGGGTGAATTTTTTATTATCAGCACCTCGAAGTCCTGAAGAAATTTTTCCATATCCACACCGTCCTCGCGGTCATCCTTGCTTACGCTAAGATAGAAATTTATCGGGATATTTCCCTTGTTTGCTATCTTAAAGCCTTGCGTGTAAAATCCCGCTCCCGGCTCAAAAATGACGTCTTGATTTTCTGACGAGGTGTGGAACTGTAAAACGTTATCAACGAACGAGTAAGACGTGTTCGTGGGATCTACTATATCCACGTCCACGTTTCCCGACGTTGTCACTATTCCTATCGTTCCGTCGTTTGGATTGCTTGTGAACAGAGCGAGCGTCGCGCCCGCAAGACAGGTCAGACAAAGCAGGATAATCAAGGCTGCTATGATAAACGCCTGTTTATTCGATTTAAAACGCAAGCTCAATTTCCTCCTTGTCTATTTTTTGCGGTTTTCCGATTAGCCGTTGTTATCTGTGTCTACGAACTTATCAGAAGGGAATGCTTCGTTGCCTTCAGCACCAGTAGCGTTGCCCTGAATTGCTTCGAGAACTACGGTGAAGACGGTGGTCTCGGTTATGTCCATCGCATCGTTTCCAACGGTGTCAAGCATTCCGATACTGATAACGTCAGAATTTGCGAAATCAGCGGTCGTCCCGTTATAAGGTACGAGCGTCCAAGCGGAAGCAAAGTAGTCGTATTTGCCGTCGTTGCCGTTGTCAACGGGCGTGCAAGTATCATCTCCGACCTTAACGGTGAGATGCTGCATAAGACCGCCGTTGTCCTCGGTGCACTTTATTACGTAACGGTACTTAACGGCTACGTTGCTTTCGTTTTCTCCGTTAACCGTGAGCGAAACGAAGTCACCGGGGGTGAGCCTTACGATCGTAAGCTCTGATTTGTCGTCTGCAAGAGTTGCCGTTCCGCCGTTAGCAAAGGTAACTACGTTGCCGACCTTGGTCGCAGCAACGCCTCTGGACGTTCCCGCCAAAGAGTCTGCGTCGATAGCCGCTGTAACCGCTACGTTACCTGACGTAACCGCTACGTCTACTTTTGCGCTGTCGGTAAAGAGCGCGAAGGTTGAGCCCGCGATTATGCAAAGGCAAAGCGCGATGGTTGCGATTGAAGATAACAAAATCTTCTTTTTCATTGTGTTTTCCTCCTATTTTAATTTTTTTGAAGCTTGAGTTTGCACCTAACGCAAATTCAAGCTCCATAAATTTGCGTTTTTTTGAGGTGTACGTTGCTCCTTACGGAGCGGAGGGAGTTGCGTTTGTAACCTGAACGGCGTGTACGACAAGGTCAAACGTCAGATTTTGATTCTTTGCATTATCGTTTTCATAATACGTAAGACCGTTTCCTGCGATAAAGCTATCGAGGAATTCAACGGTTACGGTGAAGAACGCTTCGTTGTTCGGGATATCCTTTGTAATGACCCAATTATCATTTTCGCCAACGCTTAATCCGTTTGCGATAACGTCAGAGCCGTTGTTTACGGTTACCTTAAGCTGTTTTGCAAGAGCATCCTTTGCCTCTTGCGAAACGTTCTCGCCGCAAACTACCTCGATCCAATATTTGAACGCAACGTCGCTGTTATTTTGTACGCGCATCGTCGCCTGGAATTTTGAACCGGGAACTATCTTCTCGCCATTGAGAATTCCGAAAACGTTTTCCTTTGATCCGCCGCTGAACGGAACGGGATCGTGTTCATCCGTCTGCACTACGGTCTCGACGAGATATCCTTGACTATTCAAGGTGGTCTTTGTAAGTCCCACTCGGTCCAGAGTTATCTCGAGGTCGCCCGCCTGCAAATGGTTGGTAACGTCCTGCCTGTCGGTAAAGAGCGCAAACGTCATGCCAATGATCATAGCCGTGCATAACAGTATCATTGAGCCTGAGACTATCAACGCTCTTTTGCTATTCGTACGCTTCATGGTCACTCCTCCTTTCGTACAAATTTTTTATTGAAACGCTGCTTTCGCAACGGTTCAAGCTTTAAGAATAACGACCGTGCCGCCCGTCAGCTCTATCATCTTGATAGCCTGAACGGAATAAGCCTCAGCCTTTACGGTAAGCGGCTTGTTAAGCTCGCCGTCGGCAAGTATCTTGACTCTTCCGATGCTCTTTGGAACTAATCCCTTTTGCTTAATAGCCGCGAGCGTAACAACGTCTCCCGCCTCGAAGGCTGCGTCGATAGCTCCGATATTTATAATACCCTGCTTTCCATGTCCCGCGCCGCTCTCGTATACAACCGTGCTCATGGCAAGCGTATCGGAAAGCATCGCGTCCGCCTCGTCCGCGTCGATATGCTCGACGATATCGGGCATCTCCACCGCTTCCTCGACCGTCTCCTCGACTGTTTCGACAGGCTCGACCGTCGGCGGAACTATTACGGGGGTAGGATTTGCAGCCGCCCTTGCCCGCTTGGTCTCCTGAACCTCAAGCACGACGTCGTAAGCAACGTATCCGAGAGAGCTTACGGCGAATATGCTGGAGATTACGATAAAAACTATTATTAATGCGCTCATTGCTCCTCTCCTTTGCTAACGTTCGTTGTTTCGACCGATTCCTTTTCGGTGTCCTCTTGTTCTTCCGAGCTGCCTGTCAGTGTTTCAAGCTCGGCAATCCTGCGGCGCAGCTCGTCGATCTCAAGCTCCTTTTGCTCGTTTTCCGCTTGCTGACGCTTGTTTTTGTCGTCGAGAAACATTCTGATTATTTTATATACCTCGAAAAGCGCGATTATGGCGCAGGGAAGTATTATGCAAAGTATGATGCCCGCGGGCTGCATAAGAAAGCTCATAACGACGCCGAACACGTAGGCTCTGCCCGTTACCTTGCCTATGACGTAATTGGTGCTGTTGGGCACTGATGTATCTATCGTCTGGTGAAGGCGGTCCTCGTCCGAGTTTACGTTATCTCCCGCAAGCTCTATGATAAAGCCGCCCGTATCCTTTTCGGTTATCGACGTGATACGGTGAGTTATTGTCACCTGAGTGCCGTAAACGTAGCGGAACGTAAGAACGTCTCCGACCTGCAAGCCGCGATACCATTCGTCAGCCTCGGCATCGTCCCTCGGCATGACCTTGACGAACACCATTGAGCGCACGGGAATATCCTTTATTTCAAAATCCGACACGTCGGTATGCTCGCATTTCGCCATGGAGTCCGAGGTTACGATCCTCATCTGATATCCGAATATTTCAGCCGCACCGTCCGAATCCTTTTTTGAGAAAAGAGTCAGAAATACGGAGCATACGCAGATCGCGAGAAATATACAAAGTAAGGCATTAAAGGCTATACCGCCGATCACCTTTGCTCTTTTTTTATTCATAAGCCACCTCATTCATTAGTTGCCGTAAGCTCTAACTCAAATATCGCCTCGGCGTTTTTGGCTTCGTTGCCAACGTCAATGGGAAGATAGTAAATTATATTGAACTCGGTATGTTTGTCCTTGCCGAAATCAACGGGGATAACTATTTTTTCACTTTCAAATGCCTCGGCGAGAAGCTCGTCGTAAAGTATCTCGTTGCCCGAAAGTATTTTGACGTAAGCAAAGTTTTTCAAGGTTTTTTCCTCGCCCTCAACGAAATCCAGCTCGAGATCGTATTTCGATGTATCTCCCTTTTTAAGCTTTACGGTATATTCGCACGACTCTCCGGGGATAAGGTGGAGATTTTCAAACTCGACCGACTGCGATTCTCCCGTTTGAAGGGAAAGCTTGAGCACGTTTCTGTCGTTTGCCTCAGAGCCTGACCAGATCATAAGAGCAACGCCCGTAATAATCAGGATGCTCGCTGACAGCGCCAATAAGTGAAACCGCCTGTTCTTGTTCATTACAGTCTCCCCCCCTTTTCTTTTTTGCGATAAATTTTGCGATAAATGTTCTTGTGCTGAAATTTTGCCTACACAATATTATTATATTTTATATGTACGCGAATTTTTTGGTTAATAGGGAGTATATTGTATCATAAACACAATAAAAAATCAATAGTTTTTTAAAAATTTGTAATATTTAATATTACGCAGGGCAAAAATGTAAGTCGTTTAGTGCCATTTATTCAAAACACTACCATAAAACACCAAATTTTGTTAAATTAACGGGCAGCACAAAAAATATGTAAATATTTTGTAAATTAATGGTTTGAGGCGAAAAAGAGAAGAACTCCGTCGCGAAGCAAGGGGAAATTCTCTCACGGTCATATATTATGAACAGTTTAACGTTTGTATGTTTTGATGACTTTCACAAAAACAAAAAAAGGGAGAAAACACAATTTACATTTAACGCTTGTTGTGGTATAATGGTATTGTAAATAAACAAAATCGGAGGGGTAAGCGATGAAACCGTCACCAAACGACGTGCGTATACACAACGTTCTTCTTTCCTGTAAGACGGTATACGACGAAAAACAGGCGTTGCTGCGGTTAAGAGCAAACGAATCGTTTGAAATAGCGCTTATAGTATCGGGAACGGGAATACATCACGTCCTTGACAAGGATATTCCTTGCGCGCAAGGCGATATATTTATAATTCCGCCCAATACTCCGCACGGATATTTTGTTGAGACGTCAGACGCTCAGATGAACGTAAGGCAGTTGTTTTTTCACGTTGAGGACTGGTTTGTCTCGGACGTTTCAAACAGCGCAAGCCGCCGCTTCTGCTACGGGGCGTTCAGGGAAAGTCAGACGCTCGGCTATGCCGTTCTCAATTCAAGAATGCAAGAAAAGATACAGAGCATCTGGGATCTTATTGAGTATGAAATATCGGCGCGTGAGGAAGAGTGGAAGGACGCCGTAAGCGATATGCTGTCCTATCTGATGATAGTTATATCAAGATACATAAACTCTGCCATAAAAAATATATCGTTCGCATCCTGTGACGAATGGAGCATCGTACTGAGGGCTATCAATATCATACGTGACGAGTACGGAAGTCGGACTCTTTCTCAGGAGGAGCTTGCGAAAAGACTTTACGTGAGCAAATCTCATTTCGGGAGAATATTTACGAAGATCACGGGTAAATTTTTCTCGGATTATCTGCGAAACGTCAGAATGATGCACGTGCTGACGCTTCTTGAAAATACGGATGAAAATATTCAGACCGTTGCCGAATGCTGCGGATTTCACAATATGGCGGCATTCTATAAGTCTTTTGGGGAAAGCGTCGGAATGACGCCGAAGGAATACAGAGAACGATCGGTTCAAACGGATGACGAGTCCGACGAATATAAAAAATTATTAAAGGGAGAAAAAGTAATGAGTATTTTAAACGAAATTTCTGAAAACTTGCAGAAGGGTAAAGCGAAGATCGTAAAGGAGCTTGTGGGACAGGCACTGGACGAGGGTGTAAGACCCGCGGACATTCTCGAGCAGGGACTTCTTCACGGAATGGGCATCATCGGCGAAAAGTTCAAGAACAACGAGGTCTACGTTCCCGAGGTTCTGGTTGCGGCAAGAGCTATGAATATGGGCGCGCAGATACTTAAGCCTCATCTGGCGGCAGACGGCGTTACGGCTACGGGTAAGGTCTGCATCGGCACGGTTCAGGGCGACCTTCACGATATAGGTAAAAACCTTGTAAAGATGATGCTTGAGGGCAAGGGACTTGAGGTCGTTGACCTTGGTACGGACGTTGCTCCCGAAGCATTCGTTCAGGCGGCTATTGAGCAGAACTGTCAGGTCATCTGCTGCTCGGCTCTTCTTACCACCACTATGCCCGTCATGGCTGACGTCGTAAAGGCGGCAGAGGCGGCGGGAATACGCGATAAGGTCAAGATAATGATAGGCGGCGCGCCTGTTTCTCAGGAGTATTGCGATCAGATAGGCGCTGATTGCTACACTGTTGACGCGGCAAGCGCGGCTGACGCGGCTGTTGCTTTTTGCAAGGCGTAAAAGAGGATCCTTATGGCAAGCTACAATATGAAACGGTGGGTGGAATCCCTCAAAGGAACGGGAGAGAAAAAGCCTATTCCCGTGTTGTCGTTTCCTTGTGTGAGTCTGCTCGGTATCACCGTCCGCGAGCTTATCTCGGACAGTGAGCTTCAGGCGAGGGGAATGAGGGCGGTTGCGGACAGAACGGACGCGGCGGCATCCGTAAGTTTTATGGATCTGTCAGTTGAAGCAGAGTGCTTTGGCGCGACCGTCGTTGTGTCCGACGACGAGGTTCCTACCGTCAAGGGAAGAATTATAAACGATATGGACGAGGCTGAGGCTCTTGAAATACCCGCTATCGGCAGCGGAAGGACTCAGATATATATTGACGCGATAAAGAAAGCGGCAGAGCTTATAACCGACCGCCCCATTCTTGCGGGTATGATAGGTCCTTACTCTCTTGCGGCAAGACTTTTCGACGTGTCGGAGATAATGATGGACTGCTACGACGATCC
>JAZOON010000043.1:0-1922 GCA_045655045.1 Eubacteriales bacterium
GGCAGAAATATTGCCGCGGGTATAGGTAATTTTAAAAGGCGTGACGGGTATCTTGAGAGCGACTCGTGCATTATTACGTGGGCGTTCGGACATTTATTTTCGCTTGAGGACATTGAGCATTATAATCCCAATCCTGACGGAGATAAACGGTGGACTATGGATAATCTTCCTTGTCTGCCGCAAAAATTTGATTACCGACTGAGCGCAGACAAGGATAACAGCGATGACGGCGTATATAAGCAGTACAAGATAATAGAGACACTGTGTAACAGAGAGGACGTTGACGTTATCGTCAACGCGGGGGACGCTGACAGAGAAGGGGAGATTATCGTAAGAAACTGTATACACGGTGCTTTGCGAACCCCCAAGTCAATAAAAAGGCTTTGGTTACCCGACCAAACCCCCGAAACGGTTGCGGCTTCGTTTGCCGATATGAAGAGTGACGAAGATTACGATAATCTTGCAAACGAGGGGTATGCCAGAACTTATATAGATTGGCTGTATGGAGTTAATCTTACGAGATACGCTACGCTTCGTACGGGTACGCTTTTGCGTGTGGGACGAGTTATCGTGCCTATAGTAAAGGCTATATACGACCGTGATATGGCAATAAAGAATTTCGTTCCTGAAAAATACTTTTCCATAGCAAGCAAGGAAATGACCAACGATCAGCTTGTGGAGCTAAACAGCAAGCTCAGGTTCGATGGTGATAAGCTTGCTTCAGCGCAGGCGAAATGTAACGAATATAACGCTTGCGAGGCGCTTGTCACGTCTGTGAAAAGAAAAAAAGATAAGCTTTCCTGCGGTAAGCTGTATTCACTCTCAAAGCTTCAAAACGTTTTGGGAAAGAAATACAAGATGTCAATGGCGCAAAGTCTTGAGATCGTTCAAAAGCTGTACGAGGAGGGATTTCTAACCTACCCGCGTACTAATTCCGAGTATTTGGCTACCGCCGAAAAGGGCAAGGTAAAAAAAATACTTGAAAATTGCTCCAAGCTCGGTTATCCCGTTGTTTTCAAGGACAAGAAAACGATATTTGACGATTCTAAAATAGAATCTCACTCAGCAATAACGCCAACCTATAAAATCCCCGATAAGAACAGATTATCCGAGGCTGAAATGAGGGTATATTCTACGGTGTTCAGACGCTTTATCGCAGTGTTCTGCGCCGAGGAATGTATCGTTGAAAAGGTGGAAATGACCGTAAGCGTAGGTACGCTTGAGGACTTTTTGCTAAAAGGACTTACGGTAAAAGAAAAGGGGTGGATGAAGTACGACGACGCATCGCAGAAGGACAAGATATTGCCTAATCTTAATCAGGGTGATAAGGTAAATATAAACTTCAAGCCTGCGGAAAAGGAAACGTCCCCGCCAAAGCACTATACTATAGAGACGCTTAATAACTACCTGAAGAATCCATTCAGGGAAGAGAAAGCGTCTATCGACGACAGTATGGGAGCTGACGACGCCGAGGAATACAGAGCGATGTTTGAGGGAGTTGAGCTGGGAACTGAAGCAACCCGTACGGGTATAATAGATAGAGCAAGAAAAAGTAATTATATTCAATTAAAAAAGGACGTATATACGATACTTCCCGATGGAATATATATGATAGAGTCTTTAGCGAGATTGAATATAAATATGGATAAATACAAGACCTCGGAAATGGGTAAGGCTCTCAAGAAGGTATTCAGAAATGAAATGGCAGTGGATGACTCGGTTGAGCTTGCCAAGAATGAGATAAGATGTTATTTTTCAACGCCCGAAAGCTCACCCGAAACCGATACGGATATCGGATTTTTCGGCGAGGTTATAGGTAAATGTCCGTTATGCGGCTCGGAGGTCAAAAGAGGCAAGTTCGGATACGGATGTATGGGATATAAAAACGGCTGTAAGTTTACTATATGGATGTCAATTTGCCA
>JAZOON010000044.1:0-1637 GCA_045655045.1 Eubacteriales bacterium
TATCTGCTCGCGTATCTTTTCTATCTCGCATTTGCTATCGACCACAAGCCTTGCTATTGCCGCGTTCTGACATTTTGAACCGATGGTATTGGTCTCGCGGTTTATCTCCTGAACGAGGAAGTCAAGCTTTCTTCCCGCAGGCTCGTCCGAGCTGAGTATATCGGCAAAGCCGTCGAAATGCGAGCGAAGTCTCACAAGCTCCTCGTCAATAGCTATCTTGTCCGCGAATATCGCGCATTCCGTCAGTATTCTGTTTTCGTCAAATACTATTCGGTTGTCGGACAGCATATCGCGAAGCTTCGCCTCAAGCTTTTCACGGTACGTTGAGGTATCGTCAAGCGAGAGAGCTTCTATTTTATCAACGTTTGCCTTTATGGAATCGACCTTGGCTTCAAGGTCGCGGCGGATGTTCTCCCCCTCGCGCCGTCTTGCCGCAAGGAATTTTTCTATCGCAACGTCAAGCACCGCGCAGAGATCTGCCCAATCCTTTTCGGTGTCCTCCTCGCTTTTTCTTATGACGAACACGTCGCCGCCCCGCGCCACGCTCATTACGCTCACGTCATCGCGCAGTCCGAATTTTTCTCCAAGCTCGCGGAGAGCCTTGATATAGGACTCTGCGTATCCCTCGTCGATTGCAAATGAAACGGCTGGGGTGTCTATGACGTCTATTGAAATGAAAACGTCTACCTTACCTCTTGATATTGATCTTGACTGAAGATGAGGCTTTATTTTTTCTTCAAGAAAGGAAAAGGAGCGGGGAAGCTTTACCGAGCAGTCGAAAAATCTGTTGTTTACCGACTTTATCTCCACGGTTATATCCTTGCCGCCGACCGTTTGCTTTGCCCTTCCGAAGGCAGTCATGCTTTTTATCACGAAATACAGCTCCTTCCGTATTTATCACTAAGACATAATACATCAATATATATTATAAGCCATTTTTTGCCTGTTGTCAACGGAATTTTGTTATTTTCGGTAATTTTCAGAAAAAATGTAAAAAAACACTTGAAATTTGTGGCGAAATGGTGTATAATAAAATGAATTTTATGCGTAGACATAACGCAGACTATAAATAAATTTACGGAGGACTGTAAAAAATGGTAGTAGCAGGCGATTTCAAAAACGGTGTTACGTTCGATATGGACGGAAACGTTTATCAGGTAATCGAGTTCCAGCACGTTAAGCCCGGTAAGGGAGCGGCTTTCGTCCGCACAAAGATCAAGAACGTTATCACGGGTTCTGTAATTGAAAGAACTTTCAATCCCGTCGATAAGTTCGAGAACGCTTATATTGAGAGAAAGGAAATGCAGTATTCCTACAACGACGGAGATCTGTATTACTTTATGGATATGGAGACGTTTGATATGCTCCCCCTCAATAGCGATAAGCTTCCCGACAACTTCAAGTTCGTAAAGGAGGAGATGCTCTGTAAGATCATTTCCTATAAGGGTAACGTATTCGGAGTTGAGCCCCCCACGTTCGTTGAGCTTGAGGTTACTCAGACCGATCCCGGCTTTGCAGGTAACACCGCAACCAACACCCTTAAGCCCGCAACTCTTGAGACGGGAGCCGTTATCAAGGTTCCGCTCTTCATCAACGAGGGCGACGTTCTTAAGATAGACACCAGAACGGGCGAGTAT